>JAWOHC010000174.1:0-16276 GCA_046496275.1 Gillisia sp. | reverse complement strand
ACTTTCTCACTCTTAAAAGAATTTGAAGAAGACCTGCAATTACATATTCATCTGGAAAATAATATTTTATTCCCCAAGGCCATAGCATTGGAAAAAGAATTAAGGAGTTAAAAGAACATTTTAATTTTATAGGTGAGGGTGTAAAACATCCTTACCTATTTTTCTATTTCCAATTTTCAAAATGCTAACTTTCCAGAAACGCATACATTCCAACTACTTGATTGAAAGGGAATCTGCTAAAAAGCTTGATTAAAGCTGAAACCACACCTCCAGTGGGCATTCCACAGAGATTTTTAATCAGACCTTGCTTTTATAAATTATTTAAATTATACTTATAATTAAGTCTTGTTTCTAACAGTTACGCCAAAGGCGGAATGATCTTGATTTACCGGACCTTTTTATGAAAAAAATATAAATATGAACAAACCAAAACCATTAAAAAGAGATAAAGCCCTTCAACCGGTAAGCCATGACCATCATCAAGGACTGCTGCTTTGCTGGAAAATAAGAACTGGGATAAGCAAAAATATAGCTCCCGAACGGATGAAAAATTATACCAATTGGTTTTTCAAAACCCATTTAATCCCTCATTTTGAATTGGAAGAAACCCTAATGTTTCCCATTTTAGGAAATGAGCATGATTTGATAAAAAAAGCCCTGACAGAGCATCGCAGATTAAAGCGACTTTTTGAAGCCGAATTTGACCTTCTCAAAAATTTGAGTCTCATAGAAGAAGAACTTGAGAAACACATCCGGTTTGAGGAACGTATTTTGTTTGGGGAAATCCAGAAACTGGCTACTGTTGAAGAACTGGAACTGGTTGAACAAAATCATACCAAAGAGAAATTTCTTGACAATACCGAAGATGAATTCTGGAAATAGAAATTGGTTTTAATCCTTTTTTAAGCTTAGAATTTGATCCAAACCAATGACCTCAACCCGGTCAAATCAACTGTTAGGTTTAATTTATATTGTCATAGAAAATATACGGGTTTTTGGTTGATTCCTGATCAACCGAAGATCAAATGCCATACAAACATTTCTCACAAACGGTCTGGCTTCCTCTTTCAATTTCAAAGAGTTGGAGGTTATTTCCACCAGGTTGTCCTGCTCCATCTCTGCTAACTGTTCCAAACAAGCGTCCAGCTCTGGAAACTTCATGTCATCGTTCTCCCATGAAGTTTCAAAATTGCACATGATATTCAGGATATGTTTTCGTACTACCAGGTCTTCCCCTGTAAGCAAGTGGCCTCTCAAAAGCGGTAATTCTCCTTTGTTTACCAATGCTGTATATTCCTCCACACTTTTCACATTTTGCGCAAAACTGTACCAGGAATCGCTAATTGCACTCATTCCAAGTCCAATCATGACCTGTGTTTTACTGGCAGAATAACCCATAAAATTCCGATGAAGCTTATTATCCTTCATCGCCTTATACATAGAATCTGTTTTCAATGCGAAATGATCCATCCCTATTTCAACATAACCAGATTCGGTTAAAAGGCTTTTTCCTGTTTCATATAAAAGCCGTTTTTCTTCAGCATTTGGAAGGTCTTTTTCGTCATATCCCCGTTGTCCTACCCCTTTAATCCATGGCACATGGGCATAACTGTAGAAAGCGATCCTGTCCGGTTTTAACTGGCTGGTTTTTTCAATAGTGTCGATAATGCATTCTTTGGTTTGATGTGGCAAACCAAAAATAAGGTCGTGGCTTACGGAAGTATATCCTATTTCCCTGGAAGCCTCCGTCACAGCCTTCACATTGCTAAAAGGCTGGATCCTGTTGATAGTTTGCTGAACCTTAAGATTGTAATCCTGCACTCCAAAACTGCTTCTTTTAAAACCAAGATCAAATAAGGTTTGTTGATGTACCTCTGAAGTATTATTTGGGTGACCCTCAAAACTAAATTCGGCATCCAAATGTTTTTCAGCTTTTTCAAAGAGCCCGTCGATAAGCTTTTTAAGATTTTCGGGACTAAAAAAGGTGGGAGTACCACCACCTAAATGAATTTCTTTTATTTTGGGTTTTTCGCCTAAAATCTCACAGTACAAGTTCCATTCCTTGAGAACGGTGTCTATATATGGCTCTTCAACACTATGCCTCTTGGTAATGCGTTTATGGCAGCCGCAAAAAGTACACAGGTTTTCACAAAAAGGTAAATGTATATAAAGACTTATGCCCTCTTCCTGATTGCTTTCTTCAAAAGATTTTTGAAGCGTGGCGATCCAGTTTTTGGTCGTTATTCCTTCTTCATCCCAAAAGGGGACCGTGGGATAACTGGTATACCTTGGGCCGGGAATATTATATTTTTGAATAAGACTTTTTTCGGTACCCATAGAGTTACTTTAAGGATGAATAATGTGAACGCAAATTTTAAAAAATTTTTCAGGTTTTTAGGTGATGAGGATCATATTTCCGGGAACTTTAAAAAGTAGCATTGAGGTACTTTTCGTTTTGGCTATATTTAAACCAAAAAAAATGGAATGAGCTGCATTTAAAATCCAATGAAAACCCAATTTTAGATTATGAAAAGAATTGTTACTTTTGTACTATAAATGATCGCAAAATGAATATTCAAGCGGAAAAAATTGAACTTGCAAAATTATTGTTGAGTACCGACAATCCCCGGATTATTCAGTCTATCAAGGAGATTTTCAATAAAGAAAAATCAGTAGATTTCTGGGACAATCTCACATCAAACCAAAAAAAAGAAATCAAAAAAGCTTCCTCAGAAATTGAACAAGGTAAATCGACTGATTACGAAATACTGATGGCCAAACACCGATAATGGAAAGAAGGGTAATTCTTTCCAAGACGGCTGAAAGGAAATTAGAAATACTTTTGAATACCTGGTTCAAAATTGGTCGGTTAAAGTAAAATCCGATTTCGTAAAAAAATTGGATAAGAATATTTCTAGTATCAAAATCCATCCTGAAAGTTTTCCGGTATCTGAAAAAGATAAAGGCCTACGAAAATGTGTGATAACCAAACAAACAACTTTGTACTTTAGATTTGATGATAAAGAAATCAAGGTCCTCACAATATTCGACAACCGACAAGATCCCGAAAAATTAAAAACCGAAATTTAAATAAGTAACCCTCCGCCCGATACCTTGAAGAAAGCCTGGAATCAATGGGGAAATAATTAGAGAAAAGTAAAAAAGGGAAAACACCTAAATGTATGCCCTTTTGTAACTATAATAAAAAATCCTGGTTTCAGGACCTGATTTTCACCTGAATGTTTTCATTTTCAATATTAGAAAGGAATTCCAGTTTGCCTGCTTCATATAATTCATCAAGATCCTCGAGTGGGGTGTTAAAATCCACAATCTTATAATTTTCATAATCGGCAAAGCGAATCCCTTCAATAACCCGTGGATTAAATGCTTTTCTAAACCTTATTCCACCTTCCTCAACCTGAAATTTATAGGCGAGGTAATCTATGGTGAAATCATTTTTATGAATCCAGTACATAAAAACATCGTGATGATCGGCGCCACCACCTTCCTGCTGAAAGCTAATTTTCACCTCGTAATAAGGATTTCCTCCTATTTCCGTTTCCCCAACCAATTCTTTATTGACGGCCTTATCATTCAAACCAAAGGGTAAATGCGCAAAATAATGGACAGAATTCACACTGGCAATATACTTTGTTGCCATGGAATCCGGAACTTTTATCAAACTGTCATTTTTAAAACGCTGGTAACCGGTATTATTTATCACATCCCTATAACTTATTCCTGTAGAATCGAAAATCTTTCTTTCCAGCTGAAATTCCCCGCCGTTTCGAATGCTTTTATAGGTATGAGCCCTAAATTTAAAATCGATGGTTGCTTTTCTATAGTTTTCCCCTCCGGCTTTTTCAATTGTTTTATCGATTATTTCTTCTGCTGTAATCTCTTTTTTCTCTTCCTGGCAGGAAATAAAAAAAACGATAGTAAAAAGTAAGATGAATTGTTTCATATATTTTTTTCTGAATAAATTCAAAGGTACTAAAATGACAGGAAAAAATAGAGGAATGTGAAAAGGGGAAATTTGAAAAACAGACCTTGCTTTTTTAAATTTATTAAATTTTGCTGATAATTAATGTGTTCTGAAAAAATTGGAGTGTAACTAAATGTTTATCAGTTAATTGAAAACAAGTCTTTGTTCTTGATTCTTGCAGTTACGCCAAAGGCGGAACGATCTTGATTCTTTACCGAACATTTCTGATTGTTTAATGTAGTGATCGCCAAAATTTACAATTACATTATAGGTGTTTCTAAAGAAAGCTTCCTATTTTTGCTTACGTATGAAAAAGAGTACCAATAACATCAACATCAAGAACCGAAAAGCCAGGTTTGAATATGAAATCCTGGATAAATTCATTGCAGGGATCAAGCTGTCGGGAACCGAAATAAAAGCCATTCGACTTGGAAAGGCTTCTATTGCTGAAAGTTTTTGTGAATTTCAGAATAATGAACTCTTCGTGATCAACATGACGGTAGAAGAATATTCGCATGCTTCCCATTTTAACCACGACCCAAAAAGCGCACGTAAGCTGTTAATGAAGCGTCGTGAACTCAATAAACTTGAAAAAGAGGTCAAAAATTCCGGGCTTACTATTGTCCCGCTTCGCTTGTTTGTCAATGACCGGGGACTGGCGAAAATGCAAATTTCCCTTGCAAAGGGTAAAAAACTCTACGATAAACGCGAAACAATTAAAGACCGCGATAGCAAACGTAGGCTGGACCGTGTTAAAAAAGATTTCAATTAATCCTCCATTCTCTCTAAATGGCTATTTGCTGAAGTAACTCAAGAATAAATGAATGCTTATCCCTTTAGAAACCTTAAAACAGTTTTTGTCCCCCTAAGCCTTTCGACTGGCTCAAGACAGACTCTGTCGAAGGTCAAACAAAAACGTCTCGACTGCGCTCGACGTGACAGTCCCGACTTCGCTCCACGTGACACTTTTAGTTCAATTTTGCCTTTTGGTTCACTTAACGGATAAACACTAAATGATGGGTAAAATCAAGCTTTTTGTTCTGTTCTTTTTAGTTTCCAACTGGGCCTTTTCTCAACTTACAGGAAAGGTCACCAATTCTCAAGATGAACCGCTCCCCTACGTTAATATTTATACCGAAGATGGAAAGTTTGGAACCACCACCAATGAAGATGGAGATTATTCGCTCAAATTATTAGAAAAAGGAGAATATGAACTGGTGTATCAGTTTCTGGGATTCGAAACACTTCGGAAAAAAATAAACGTAGCGACATCCCCTTTCCGCCAGGATATAATACTTACCGCGACTACCACCAATCTGGATGAAGTCACCATAAATTCCAATGAAAATCCGGCCGATAAAATAATCCGGAAAACAATCGATCAACGGAAACAAAACCTTGCAAAAATCCAACAATATTCAGCCGATTATTACTCCCGCGGTCTTTGGCGAATAAAAAATGCGCCGGAAAAGATCCTGGGTCAGGATATTGGCGATTTAGGCGGTGGCCTGGATTCTACCCGCAGCGGAATTGTTTATTTAAGCGAGACCATTTCCAGGATCAACTATAGTGCTCCCAATGATTTCCGGGAAACGATCCTGGCATCAAAAGTAAGTGGAAATGATAATGGTTTCAGCCTCAATTCTGCACGGGAATCGGAATTTTCATTTTATGAAAACACCATAGATCTCAATGCTAAAATTGTATCTCCCATAGCCGATTATGCCTTTAATTATTACACATACAAGCTGGAAGGCGTATTTTACGATGAATCAGGACAAATGATCAACAAGATCCGGGTGACTCCCAAACGCACTCAAGACAGGGTGTTTTATGGCTCTATCTATATTGTTGAGGATTCCTGGCAAATTTATGGACTAACCCTAAATACAACCGGAAAGGCCATACAGTTTGAACCAATAGAAACGCTCACCTTCACTCAAAATTTCAAATATTCTGAAGAAAACAACTTTTGGATCAAGATCTCACAAACCGTGGATTTTAGTTTTGCGATGTTTGGTATTTCCGGGGACGGAAGGTTCACCGCGGTTTACAGCAATTACAATTTTGATCCCGGTTTTGACAAAAAAACCTTTACCCGCGAGGTATTGACCTTTGCGGATGCTGCGAATAAAAAAGATTCCCTCTTCTGGAAAACAATCAGGCCGGTTCCACTTACAACAGAAGAGCTTTCAGATTATATCAAAAAAGACAGTATTCAGGTATTGCGGAATTCTAAAACCTATCTGGATTCTGTAGACAGGGTGCAGAACAAATTCAATATTTCCAATTTGGCTTTTGGATATAGCTTCAGCAACTCCTATAAAAAACAAAATTTCAACATTTCCTCCCCCCTTTTAGGGACTCATTTTAATACCATTCAGGGCTGGAATACCACCGTAAATATTGGATTCCGGCAAAACAAGGATGAGAATTTTGGGAAATTCTGGCGAATTGGAGGTTCTGTAAATTATGGTTTTAGCGATGATAAGTTGAGATTCACAGGTCTTTTTCAGAAAAAATTCAACAATTTCTCCAAACCTGTTTTAACCATTTCAGGTGGAGTTAAAACAGAACAGATCAATCCTACCGAACCTATTTCAGAACGTATCAACGATGTTACGAGCTTATTTTTTCAACGAAATTATCTGAAATTATACGAGAAGAAATTTGTTGAGATTGGGTATCAACAAGAGCTTTTTAATGGGTTCCAAATGACATCGGACATAAGTTTTCAGGACCGGTCTTCACTTTTTAATACTACAAACCAATCCTGGATAAACCGGGATGGAATAGATTATACTTCCAATAATCCTTTGGAACCAGATAATTTTGGGTCTGCTCCCTTCGAAGATCATCAAATTTTCAAACTTAATCTTATCGCCAAAATAGATTTTGCGCAAAATTATATGAGTTATCCCACCGGGAAATTTAATATGAGCTCGAATAGATTTCCTACGCTCTACCTGGCTTATGAAAAAGGATTTGGCGCCGATGTTAAGAATTATAATTTTGACCAGATTCGGGCGGCAATTGTTCAGGATGTGAGTTTAGGAAACAAGGGTACTTTTAGCTATAACCTAAAGGCCGGGACGTTCTTGAATCCGGGAAATATTGCGTTTTTAGATTACCAGCATTTTAACGGAAATCAGACCAGGATTGGAAACGGAAACTATATCAACAAATTCAATCTTCTGCCCTATTACGCGCTAAGTACAAATAAAAGTTATTTGGAGAGTCATTTTGAACAGGATTTTAAAGGTTGGATCCTTGGGAAGATTCCCGGAATAAATCAATTAAATTATAACCTCATCCTGGGAGCGCATTTTCTTTCAACCGAAAACAACAAACCCTATTCTGAATACTCTGTGGGGATTGATAATCTTGGTTTCGGAAAATACCGACTCTTACGGCTGGACTATGTTTTTTCCAATTTTGAAGGAAACAGGCAGGGAGCTTTTATTTTTGGTCTGAAGTTTCTGGGGATTTTTGAATAATAAATCGGGTGAAATTTGTGTCGCCTCTATTTATTTTCAAAATCTAATTTTTTATTTTTACGATTCCAATTGGGATTCTTCAACGTGGTTCTTTTTATTTCGATGGGCGGTGCTCTGATGTATTACGCCCTTTCAGGGCTTTCTTAAATTAACGGCTTTTTTTCGATGGGCGTTGCCCATCGCTGATGTATTACGCCCTTTCAGGGCTTTCTTAAACTAACGGCTTTTTTCGATGGGCGGTGCCGATCGCTGATGTGTTCGCCCTTTCAGGGCTTTCTTAAACTAATGGCTTTTTTCGATGGGCGGGTGCCCATACCTTAAGTATTTCGCCCTTTCAGGGCTATCTACCACTTCGCTTTTATTGTTCAACTAAAAATTAGTTTTTGTCTTCCAGCAATGGAACAAAACGGAAGTCCCCATATACCTTTTTCTCGAACTCTTTTCCCGATTTCCGAATGTATAAGGTCATCACCTGCACCTTATCTCCTACCGGGATCACCATTCTGCCTCCAACTTTTAATTGTGACAGTAAAGCTTTCGGAACAAATGGCGCTCCGGCGGTCACTATTATTTTATCAAAAGGGGCATATTCCGGAAGACCTTTATAGCCATCTCCAAAACTCAGGAATTTTGGCCGATACCCAATTTTTGAAAGGAAAAGCTTGGTTTTTTTATACAATTCCTGTTGGCGTTCTATGCTATAGACTTTGGCTCCAAGTTCACATAGAACGGCAGTTTGATAGCCGCTGCCCGTTCCTATTTCAAGTACGGTTTCGCCTTTTTTGATCTCGAGCAACTCGCTTTGAAAGGCAACCGTATAAGGCTGGGAGATGGTTTGATCTGCAGCTATTGGAAATGCTTTATCCTGATAGGCGTGATCCTCAAAACTGCTATCCATGAACAAATGCCTGGGAATGGTTTTAATTGCTTCCAGCACTTTTTTATCCTTCACACCTTTAGCTTCTACGATAGCCGCCAGTTGTTGTCTTTTTCCTTTATGCTTAAATGTATCTTTCAAAACAGTTTTAACTTTTACGGGATAAAAATACTCAAACAAACCCTAGGGTTCAAGCTTCATTTTAGTTTTTATTTAACGAATGTCCTAAACCAATAAGAATCAAAATGATATTGGCTTTAACCCAAGAAATGCTATTTTTGTGAAAAATGTAATATAATGCTTAAAGCTGGCGTATTTGGTGCAGGTCACCTTGGAAAGATCCATTTAAAACTTCTTAAAGAATCCTCAAAATATCAACTGGTTGGTTTTTATGATGACAATAAAGAGACCGCCGCTGCAATTGAAAAAGAATTTGGTTACAAAAGTTTTAATTCTGCTGAAGAGTTAATCGATGCAGTAGATATGATAGACATTGTAACTCCAACCTTTGCACATTTTGAAGTTGCCAAAAAAACCATCATCGCAGGAAAACATGTTTTTATTGAAAAACCCATTACTTCTACTTTTGAGGAAGCTTCGGAACTCATAGAGCTCGCGAAAAAGCATAAGGTTAAAGGGCAGGTGGGCCACGTAGAACGTTTTAACCCTGCTTTTCGTGCCGTTGCCGATAAGATTGAAAACCCAATGTTCATCGAGACACACAGGCTGGCAGAATTCAATCCACGGGGAACTGATGTTCCGGTGGTGTTGGACCTCATGATCCATGACATAGACGTGATCCTGAGCCTGGTAAAATCAAACGTAAAAAATATAAATGCCAGCGGAGTTTCCGTAATTAGCGATACTCCGGATATCGCAAATGCCAGGATCGAATTTGAAAATGGCTGTGTGGCAAATTTAACCGCGAGCAGGATCTCCCTGAAAAACATGCGTAAATCCAGGTTCTTTCAAAAAGACGCCTATATTTCGGTAGATTTTCTTGAGCGTAAATGTGAAGTGGTGAAAATGAAAAATGCACCTGAAAAACCAGATGATTTCGCGATGATCCTACAAAATGCTGAAGGTGTAAAAAAACAAATCTATTTTGAAAATCCCAAAGTAGAAGAGCATAATGCGATTTTAGATGAGCTTGAAACTTTTGCAGATGCCATCCTAAACAACACTACCCCAATCGTAAGTCTGGAAGAAGGAGCCGCAGCATTAAAAGTGGCAAACCAGATAATTGCAGGATTTAGAAAATAAGTTTCGGAAGAGATCATTTTTAAATCAAAGCAATGTTGCCAAAAGACGAATAATTAATAACGGAAACTGAATTATAAAATATCAGGATCCTAAAAATACATATCAAAATGAAGAAAGTAGCAGTAATAGGAGCAGGAACCATGGGCAACGGGATTGCACATACCTTTGCCCAGTTTGGATTCAAAGTCAACCTCATCGACATTTCAAAAGAAAACCTTCAAAACGGGATCGATACCATCTCCAAAAACCTGGATAGGATGGTTGCCAAGGAAAAAATTTCTGCAGAAGATAAAAAAGCAACTTTAAAAAACATCACCACTCACATCGATATTCCCTCTGGAGTTAAAAATGTTGGATTGGTAATAGAGGCCGCGACAGAAAACGTGAAATTGAAATTACAGGTTTTCAAACAACTTGACACTAACTGTTCCGATGATACTATCCTTGCCACGAACACCTCTTCCATTTCCATTACGCAAATAGCTGCGGAAGTTTCAAATCCCGAGCGGGTAATTGGGATGCATTTTATGAATCCCGTGCCTGTGATGAAGCTGGTAGAGATCATCCGGGGCTATTCTACTTCCGATAAAGTCACCAAAACCATTATGGATCTTTCAAAAAAGCTGGAGAAAGCCCCTGTAGAAGTAAATGATTATCCGGGTTTTGTTGCCAACAGAATTTTGATGCCCATGATCAATGAAGCTATTGAAACCTTGTATACTGGAGTTGCCGGGGTTTATGAGATAGACACCGTGATGAAACTTGGAATGGCACATCCCATGGGACCACTTCAACTGGCAGATTTCATAGGACTGGATGTATGTCATTCCATTCTTGAAGTGATGTATAATGGCTTTAAAAACCCAAAATATGCTCCAAACCCTTTACTTACCAATATGGTTCGCGCAGGAAAACTTGGAATTAAATCGGGTGAAGGTTTCTATGATTATTCAGAAAGCAGAAAAGCAGAAAAAGTTTCACAACAGTTTACTAAATAGCGATTCGCACCGGAAAGAAGCATAGATCAAAAGAAAAACTCTAAGATTTGCTGGTTAATGAATATAAACTGGAAGTTTCAGAAAATTTATTCTTTCCATCAAGCGAGCAAAAATCAATTCTGGAATGCATTTTTCGAAGGAATTTTTCAGAAAAAGGTAAATAGAAAAAATTGGCAAAGATAAATCCCTTTAGGGCAGTAAGGCCTACAAAAGATAAAGCCGGCCTGGTTGCATCCCGGCCCTATGAAGATTATAGCGAAGGGGAACTAAAAGCCCAGCTTCAATACAATCCTTTTTCCTTTTTGCATATCATAAACCCAGGGTATAAATTCCAACATGAAATTACCGGGAAAAAGCGTTTTCAGTTGGTTAAAAACCGCTATCTCGAATTCAGGGAGGAGGAAATTTTTATAAAAGATGCTGTTCCCTGTTATTATTTCTATAAAATACTAACCCGGAATGACTCTTTTTTTGGAATAATAGCAGCTTCCAGCGTAGAGGATTATGAAAATAATATCATTAAAAGACACGAAGACACCATTGCCTTCAGGGAAAATTTATTCAAGGATTATTTAAAAGTTGTTGGTTTCAATACCGAACCCGTTTTGCTCACCTATCCGGATTCTGCTGTAATAGACAAACTTATTGAGGATGCCATGAATACCCGGCCCGAATATGAGTTTACCACCCCCAATAAGGAAACCCATTTGCTATGGACTATTTGTGAACCGGAAATCGTAGCGCAAATTAAACTGGAATTCCAGCAAATGCCAGCCCTTTATATTGCAGATGGTCATCATCGTTGCTCTTCATCCTATATACTTTCAAAAGAATTAAAAGCCGAGAATCCAATACATACCGGAGAGGAACCCTACAATTACTTTATGAGTTTCCTAATTGCCGAAAGCAAATTGAAGATCTATGAGTTTAGCCGTTTGGTAACCGATTTAAATGGCTGGGGCAAAAAAGAATTCCTGATGCAGCTGGATGCACATTTTCGAATAGAAAACCGGGGTACACAGGTTTATTCCCCTACCTCCAAACATCATTTTAATATGTATCTGGATGGTGAATTCTATTCGCTTTTTCTGCGGAAGATCAATTATAAATTCACCGATTCCCTAAGCACTTTAGATACCTATATTTTATATGAAAAGCTTTTAAAGCCTATTTTAGGCATCCAGGATTTAAGAAATGACCTTCGGATTTCTTATCTTCACGGGAAGAATGATCTTTTAGAAATGAAATCTGAAATTGATAGCGGTAGGTTTGCAGTAGGGTTTGGAATGTTGCCCTTAACCATTGAAGAAATCAAAAAAGTGGCAGATGAAGGCCTTATCATGCCTCCTAAAAGCACTTATATAGAACCCAAATTAAGAAGCGGATTAACCATCTATGAATTTTAAAATTCTGATCTTTCATTAGATTAGAATTTTTTATATATCAATAAAAGCATGAGCATTTCAGAAAATATAAAAAAATATAAAGCTGTACTTAAGGATGTTATCCTGGTGGCAATTTCCAAAACAAAACCTGCCAGTGACCTTATGGAAGCTTATAACGCTGGACAACGTATCTTTGGAGAGAATAAAATCCAGGAAATGACCGAAAAATGGGAGGTGCTCCCAAAGGACATCGAGTGGCATATGGTAGGTCATGTACAGCGAAATAAGGTTAAATATATGGCTCCTTACGTTGGCCTGATTCATGCTATAGACAGCCTGAAATTACTGAAAGAGATCGACAAGGAAGCTAAAAAAAACAATAGGGTTATCACGTGCCTTCTCCAGATTAAGATAGCCGATGAAGATTCAAAATTTGGAATTAGCGCCGAAGAAGCTGAAGCGATACTGAAATCGGAAAAATTAGCAGAAATGGAAAACGTAAAAGTTACCGGCCTAATGGGAATGGCAACTTTTACTGAAGATGAGGACCAGGTTAAAAAGGAGTTTCAGTATTTAAAATCGGTATTTGATGGATTGCAAAAAAAGTTCAAGAACCTGGAAATCCTCTCCATGGGAATGAGCGGAGATTATAAAATCGCTGTGGAATCCGGAAGCACTATGGTGCGCATTGGAAGTGCTATCTTTGGGGAAAGAGAAGCCCCTCAACCCCCGAAGGGGGAGTAAAATAAAAAGAAAAAGAAAATGAGTTTATATACAATGATCGATTTATTAAGCAAGAAAAATTCCCCCATTGGGGGTTAGGGGGCCTATGTACGCAATTTTAGACATAGAAACCACCGGCGGGAAATATAATGAAGAAGGTATTACTGAAATTGCCGTTTATAAATTTGATGGCCATAAGGTAGTAGATCAGTTTATAAGTCTTGTAAATCCGGAGCAGCCCATACAACCTTTTGTAGTAGGCCTTACCGGGATAAATAATGAGATGCTGCGCAATGCCCCTAAATTTTTCGAAGTAGCAAAACGAATTGTAGAGATCACAAGTGATTGTATTGTTGTGGCTCACAATGCCAAATTTGACCATAGAATCCTGAGACTTGAATTTAGAAGATTGGGTTTTGATTTTGAAAGAAAAACCCTTTGTACCGTAGAACTTTCCAAAAAGCTTATCCCGGATCAGGATTCATATAGCCTTGGAAAATTGGTGAGAGCACTTGGAATTCCATTAAGCGACCGTCACAGGGCAAGCGGGGATGCCCAGGCAACGGTAAAACTTTTTAAAATGCTGCTCACCAAGGATATCGAAAAGAATATTCTAAAAGAATCTGTAAAAAATGAACCCTCCCGGCAGCTTGATACAAAATTGATACAAATGATCGAGGAACTACCGGCAGCAACCGGGGTTTACTATTTTCATAATGAAGCAAGTGAGATTATTTATATTGGGAAAAGCAAGAATATCAGAAAAAGGGTCAATCAACATTTTACCAATGATCATCATAAATCCAGGGAAATTCAAAAAGCAGTAGCTTCGGTTAGTTTTGAAGCTACAGGAAATGAATTGATTGCACTTTTAAAGGAAAACGAAGAAATAAAACACAATAAGCCCAAATATAACAAGGCACTTACAAAATCTATTTTTAATTATGCGCTATATCAGTTCACTGATGAAGCGGGTTATGTCAATCTAAAAATAGGAAAAGCCGATGCCAGGAAGAAAAATATCACAACCTTCACCGGGTTGCAACAAGCTAAATCTGTTATGTACAACATCGTAGAAAACTATGGTCTGTGCCTTCATTTAACCGGTCTTCACAGCGGTAATAAAAACTGTTTCAACTATTCCATAAAAACCTGTAAGGGTGCATGCATTAAAGAAGAATCCCCTTCAGATTACAATGAAAGGGTTTTTGAAATGATTGTCAAATTCAGCTACAAAGATCAAAATATCCTAATTGTTGACCGTGGAAGGGATATAGACGAGAAAAGTGCACTTTTGGTAGAAGACGGTATTTTTAAAGGAATTGGATACTTTAATTTGAATTATCAGCTTAATAATATCGATATTGTACGCTCAATCATCACTCCTATGAAGGATGACCGGGATGCCAGACACATAATTCAGAATTATTTAAGAAGGAACAAAAAGCTTAAAATCATTCAATTCTCAGAAAGTGTTTAAGAATTATCCGGAAATTTGATGAGATATTATAAGATTTCAATTTACTAAAAAGTTAACACCTGAATGACTTTTAAAATGTATACACTTTGAAGGAACCCGATAAAAAATTGGATTGGAAATCAAGACTTCATGAAATAATTTATGAGGCCGATACCAAGATGGGAAAGGCATTTGACATCGTTCTCCTCGTAGTGATTTTATTGAGCATTGCCCTTGTAATGCTGGAAAGCATTGCCGATTTGAACCGTATTTATTATATGGAGTTCTATATTGCTGAATGGATTATTACTGCTGTTTTCACTATAGAATATTTCCTGAGGATTATTACCATTAAACGACCAAAAAGATATATTTTCAGCTTTTATGGAATCGTAGATCTTCTTTCCACCCTACCATCTTACATCGCTCTTTTTTCTGGAGGACACAACATGCTTTTTGCAGTGCGTGCACTTCGGCTTCTGCGAATATTCAGGATTTTAAAGATCACCCGTTATATTGGGGAATCGGATAAACTGATGAGGGCCTTAAAAAATAGTCAGCCCAAAATTTTGGTATTCCTGTTCGCTGTGATTATTATTTCCGTAATTATGGGCTCTGTTATGTTCCTTGTTGAAGGCCCCGAACATGGGTTTACAAGTATTCCCGTAAGTATTTATTGGTGTATTGTAACTCTTACCACTGTAGGTTTTGGAGATATTCACCCTATTACCCCGCTGGGACAGTTTGTCGCTTCATTTATTATGATAATGGGATACGGAATTATAGCGGTTCCTACAGGAATTGTAAGCGCCGAGATTACCAAGGGTGTATATAAAATTCCCGTTAACACCCAGGTTTGCCCTCATTGTAATGAAACCAAACATCAGGACAATGCCGAATTTTGCCATAACTGCGGAAAAAAATTAAATGAATAAGAATTACCTGATAAGCATTACCGGGCCCACCGCCATAGGAAAAACCGCCCTAAGCATAAAGCTCGCCAAGGTTTTTAATACTGAAATCCTCTCTGCAGATTCCCGTCAATTTTACAAGGAAATGAAAATTGGAACGGCAGTGCCTTCTAAGAAAGAACTCGCCGCAGCAACACATCATTTTATCCAGCATAAAAGTGTTGAAGAAGAGTATTCGGTAGGAGATTTTGAACGGGAGGCAATGTTTAAAACCCAGGATTTATTCAAGCAGCATGATATTCTTATCCTCGTGGGTGGCAGCGGACTTTATGTGAAGAGTCTTCTGGAAGGCCTGGATACTTTTCCCGAAATAGATCCCGGAATACGTGCTCGTTTAAATAATCAATTTGAAAAGGAAGGCCTGGAGCCTTTAAAAATCAGGCTCCAGGAACTAGATCCCGAAGCTTATAAAAAGACAGATGTTGATAATCCGCATCGGGTAATACGAGCATTGGAAATTTGTTTGGGAACAGGAAAACCATATTCTTTTTTCTTAAACCGGCCAAAACCGGAGCGGGCATTTCAAACTATCTCCATCGGACTTACCGCGCCAAGGGAGGAAATTTATGAACGCATCAATTTACGGGTGGATGCTATGATGGCTGAAGGTCTTTTGGAAGAGGTGAAAAACCTGTATCCAAAACGGGAACTAAATGCTTTAAACACGGTTGGATATAAGGAACTGTTCGCTTTTTTAGATGGCAACTTTACCCTGGATGAAGCCATTGCCGAGATCAAAAAAAATACACGCCGCTTTGCTAAACGACAGCTCACCTGGTTTAGAAAAGACAAAAATATACATTGGTTTGATTATAAAACTTCTTCGGAAGAAATCATTGCTTTTGTAAAGGCGGAAATTGAAAGAACTCGAGATTGATTGATTCTGAAGAATTTCAAGATCAATGAATGATTACCCTTATAATTTTATTTCCCTGGTTTGTGGTTAAATGCAAGGTGTATACCGCTGTTTGAAGAAAACTTAAATCCATGTTATAAGGCGCACCCGCAGGAAATGCTGCAGTAGTGATATATCTGCCACGAAAATCAAAAACATCCACTTTTTCAATAATCCAACCGGTAGGGGCTTCAAATGTAAAAGGACCTGGAGTTGGGTTAGG
>JAWOHC010000169.1:0-3955 GCA_046496275.1 Gillisia sp. | reverse complement strand
GATGAGATAGATGCTGTGGGGCGGTCCCGGGAAAAGGTAAATGCACTTCAAACCAATGATGAACGGGAAAATACGCTGAACCAATTATTGACAGAATTGGATGGTTTTGGCGATAATACAGGCGTTATTGTACTTGCCGCCACCAACAGGCCCGATATTCTGGATAAAGCCCTGTTACGTCCCGGGAGGTTTGACAGGCATATCTACCTGGAATTGCCTAATAAATCGGATCGCATTGAGATTTTTTGGGTACATATGCGGAATCTCAAACTGGCAAAGGATGTAGATGTAGAAGAACTTGCATCATTAAGCCCGGGTTTCTCGGGAGCCGATATTGCTAATATCTGCAATGAAGCAGCACTCATCGCAGCACGTAAAAAGAAAGAACTTGTAGAACATCAGGACTTCATAGATGCCAGGGACCGTGTAATTGGCGGACTTGAACGAAAGGGAACTATCATATCACCCGTGGAGAAGAATATTGTTGCCTTTCACGAAGCAGGGCATGCTGTTGCCAGCTGGTATTTAAAACATGTGGATCCGCTGGTGAAAGTGTCTATCATTCCAAGGGGGAAATCCCTGGGATCGGCATGGTATCTCCCGGAGGAACGAAAGATTGTTACCAGGGCACAGTTCATGGATCAAATTTGCGCAGCACTTGGCGGGCGGGCATCAGAAGAAGTGATGTTTAACGAGATCTCCTCCGGGGCTTTGGATGATCTTGAAAAAGTGACCAAACAAGCCTATACCATGGTGGCATTCTATGGCCTGGATCAGGAAATTGGCCCCTTGAGCTATTATGATTCCACAGGCCAGAATGAGCGAATCCTTTCAAAGCCTTACAGTGAAAATATGGCGCAATTGATAGATAAGAAAGTTCGTGATTTGATAGGCACAGCCTATGAAAGAACTAAAAAAATCCTGGTAGATCATAAAGTTGAACTCACGGCGCTTGCCCAACTCCTTCTCAAAAAAGAAGTGGTGGGGAAAACAGATTTGGAGAAAATTTTAGGGGAGAGAAATACCGAAATTTTGCTGGATGAGAAAGATTAGAAATCAGAGAATTTTATATTTTCACGAATAAAAAATTCTGCAGAAAACTTCGAAGCCCTTTTCCACCTGTGTAACAAAAGTTACATAGCATCCAAATGCAAGACCTTATATTCGCCTTCCAAATGCAGATAAAAACCTACATAGCGATCTTTTTTGTTGCGATTTTCTTAGGAAAATTCATCGCTATGGATTCCAAAATCCTTGGGGTTATTTTTGATTCTGATGAAATCGCGTTTTTCAATCCGTATTGCGAACAAAATATATTAAACAATCATCAGGAAGGACAAAGCATTGACGAAGGATCTTTAGTCAATAATTATAGTTTTAATGTGATTTGCGCTTCTCCTTTTCAATTTGAAATTGAAACTTATCCTATCGCATTTGCGGAAAACAATTACCAAGAACACAATTATCAAACTCAATCGATAATTATCACCTACCAGGATAAATTTTACCCTCCGCCAAAAGCCTGATTCTACTCTTTTCAGCATTATTTTAACAACATTCCATCAGCCGGTTTACATATTTGAGCCCTCTGCTCCATTGATTTTCTTCAGAAAAACTGTATGAAAATATTGGCTCTCGGTTCTATTTCGGCTGTATTCACTAACTATTTATATATATAAAAATGACGAATATTTCAGTAAATAAACGCTCGGTTCAAATCTTTCGGGTGATGCTAAGCATGATTTTTTTGGTAGCGAGTTTAAGCCATATTTTCAATATAGAAAAAACGCTTCAAAAAATTGAGCAGGCAACATTCAAAGAAATCGCCTATATATTCGGTGATCCTACCTTAATGATTATCCTTTCCGGAATTGCAATGTTAATAGGAGGAATAGGCCTGATGGTTGGATATAAAACCAAATGGGCCGCAATACTACTGGCCGCTTGTTTAATCCCTATTACGCTCACGGTTCAGGTTGGCCAAATTGACAGTCTTGGCCCACTGTTTAAGAATATCGCAATTTTTGGCGGACTCCTATTTTTTATACTAAACGATTTTAATAAAATCCAAAAAACATAACTCATGAAAAATTTATTTTTAAGCACAATTGTACTGGTTTTAGCACTTTCAATGTTTCCTGCAAAAGCCCAAAATACGATGCACCACGATAAAAATAATTATGTGGTACTCACCTCCAAAATCCCTCAATTACAACCCATCATTTTAACTGCGGAAGCCTTAGCGAAAGAAGACGGGGAGAAATTCGGGGATTTTCAGGTTATAATTTGCGGAAAAACAGTAACCGATCTAACCGATAAGGTAACGATAGAGAAATTTATGGATAAAGCCAAAGAAGCGCATGTAAATATCGTGATCTGCGGATTTTCACTCAAGCAATTCGGGGTAGATCAAAAAGAGATTCCACAGGAATTAGATGTGGTGGATAACGGAATTCTCTACAATTTTCAACTTCAGAAAAAAGGATATTTAAGTATTGAACTTTAAACAAACAACTATGAAAAATTCATTTAAAGCGGCTATAATTTTTTTAGTGCTACTTACAACTTCTGTGAATGCACAAACCTCCAAAAACACTGATAAGTTGAATTATATAGTTTCCACATCAAAAACGGCTCAGCTACAACCCATCATAGCTACAGCAGAAGCTCTTGCAAAAGAAGATGCTGAAAAATTTGGCGAATTTCAGGCGATTATTTATGGGAAAACCGTTCAGGAACTCACCGATAAGGAAGCTATGAAAAAATTTATTGTAATGGCCAAAAATGCCAATGTAAGATTGTTAGTATGCAACATGGCCTTGAAAACTTTTGAGGTGAACCCAGCTGATATTCCTGATGAATTTGAGGTGGTGGATAATGCATTCACGCATATTTTACAAATGCAAAAACAAGGTTATCTAAGCATTCAACTTTAAAAAATTCATGAAATGAGCATTACCGAAATGCGATACAAACACCCGCCCTTACTCTTTTTTGAGCGTACCGGGAACAGATTATCAGTTTCAGTAAAAGGAAAAACATTTCAAAAGCCTGCTGAATTTCAAAAATATTTGGCAGGCTTTTAATAACAAGTGGTGATTTAAAGAACGATTAAAATATAACATACGATGAAAACAAGGAATATAAAAAAATATTTAAATGCAATGGTGATCCTTTCTATTTTTACTTCCTGCGGAAGCGCAACAACAGATAAAGCTCCTAAAGCCTTAGAAACCCAATCCATCACCATCCTGCATACCAACGATATCCACGGGAATTATATGCCATTTCAAACCACCTTGGGTAGTGCAACCTCCCAAACCGGTGATTTGGAGAGGGATACTCTTATTACTTTTGAAAAGGAGGCTGAAATTGGAGGTTTTGCAGTATTGGCTACAGCAGTGAAGGAACTAAGAAATGCCCGGGGTGATGGCAATGTTTTATTACTGGATTCCGGGGACACTTTTAGCGACGATCTCCTCGGAAATTTAACCGAAGGGGAAGCGATAATTACACTGATGAAAGAACTGAAATATGACTATTTATCCCTTGGAAATCATGATTTCGATTATGGCAGAGAACGCACTGAAGAGTTGATGAAAATTGCGGGATTTCCTTTTGGTGCAGCCAATATAACAGACCGCCGAACCGGAAAAAGCATTTTCAATAATCCTTATCTTATTAAAGAAATAAAAGGGACCAGAATAGGAATTCTTTCACTGGGCTATCACAACACAAACCTTACCGGCAACAGTGATAATATGGGAGATCTTCATTTTCGCCGTGGTAATGAGGTACTACGTGAATATTTACCGGAGCTAAAGGAGAAGGCAGATATAATTGTACTGCTTTCCCACCAGGGTACTGCCATAGACAGGTTAACCGCTGAAGAATTCAGCGATATAGACCTCATCATAGGAGGGCACAGCCATGACCTGATCTCAAAACCTGAAAA
>JAWOHC010000078.1:0-9112 GCA_046496275.1 Gillisia sp. | reverse complement strand
CTCAGGAACCGATACCGATGGATGTGAAAGTTCAGAAAGAACTCCTGCGCAGGTTAAAGTAGCATTCTGTGGAATACCAGAAGCCTTCTCTCCAAACGGGGATAATATAAATGACCGATTTGTAATTCCGGATATCGCAATTGATTTCCCTAACTACACAATTGAAATTTTTAACCGATGGGGTAACGTGGTCTTTAAAGGAAATTCAAGTACAGGAGACTGGAATGGAGTTTCAAACCAATCCGGAACTTTAGGTGACAATGTTTTAGCTGCAGGAGTTTATTTTTACATCCTGAATTACAATGATGGACAAACTGCTCCTATTCAGGGTAAAGTATACTTAAGTAGATAACCAAAGGATAAACACTAAAAAGAAATGAAACACACTATAATTAAATATTTAATCTTTACAGGCATTATCCTTTTTTCTCTTAAAGGTATGTCTCAGCAAGATCCGCTGTTCACTCAATATATGTATAACATGAGTGTAATTAACCCTGCTTACGCAACCGATAATCCCGGAATGCTTAATCTTGGTGGAATTTATAGATCTCAATGGGTAGGAATTGACGGTGCACCACGCACCGCCAGTTTCTTCGCTCACACTCCGGTAAGCGAACGCATTGAATTGGGTTTATCGATAGTTCACGATGAAATTGGGGATATTATTAAAGAAAATAATATCACTGCCGATTTCGCCTACGTACTGCCTTTAGACGACAATAACACCAAACTCTCCTTCGGTGTGAAAGGGGGAGTTACAACCTTTAACGGGGATCTTTCCCGCTTGGAAACGAATCAGCCAAATGATCCTGCAATGCAGAATTTAAATGAGGTGTTTCCTGTTTTTGGAGTTGGCGCCTATTTGTTTGGAGAAAAGTACTATGTAGGTCTTTCTGCTCCAAACTTATTCACCTCTAAACATTTGGAGAATCAACAAGGTTTAAGATCACTTGGAGAAGAAAATATTCATTATTTTCTTACCGGTGGTTATGTATTTGATCTTTCAGAAGACTTCAAATTTAAGCCTGCATTTATGGCAAGAGGGGTTGAAGGAGCACCTTTATCTGTAGACATTACTGCCAACGTTCTAATGTTCAACAAACTTGAAGCCGGTATTGGTTATAGGTTTGGAGATTCGGTAACTGGACTAGTTAATTTTGCGGTCACTCCGGGATTAAGAGTTGGTTATGCATATGACTACACTACCTCAAACTTGAGTAGGTATAATGATGGGACACACGAATTCCTTTTATTATTTGATATTGATATGTTCGGATTATCAAAAGGATATGACAAATCACCTAGATTCTTCTAAAAACCAGAGACAACATGAAAAAATTATATAGTTCAATTTTAATAATCCTAATAAGCGTTTCGGGTTTTGCACAAAATTCTGAAATTAAAAAAGGCGACCGGTTTTTTGCTTCAAGAGCATATGTGGACGCCGCCAATGCTTATGAAAAGGTGAACGACAAAAATCAGGAGGTCCTTCAAAATTTAGGAGACGCATACTTCTATACCAATGAAATGGTAAAAGCTTCGGATGTTTATAGGTTGTTATTCCTAAGACATGAAGCAAAGGTGGAAAATGAATACAAATTTAGATTTGCAAATGCCTTGATGGGAATAGACAAGACCGAGGAGGCAGATGTGTATTTTACTGAATACTATGGTAAAGATTTCAATTTTGACAAATTCAGAAAAGAACTCGACACTACAGTATCTCACGTTTATACCACAAAACAGGTAATGAACAATGCTGCATCTGCAGATTTTGGAATTGCTTATTATGGTGATAAAGTAGTATTTGCTTCTACCAGAAATCAGGAAAGACCTATTTACCCTTGGGATAAAAGACCAACGCTTGATCTTTACACTGCTGATGTTAGCGATGATAAAACCTTAAGCGGAATTGTTCTTTTCCCTGGCGATATCAATACAGATGCTCACGAAAGTTCTGCTACCTTCAGCAAGGATGGAATGACGATGTATTTTGACAGAACAAACGAGAAAAGAGTAAAAGTTCCAAACGATGTAAAAGTTGCCCACATCAGTATTTACAAAGCTGAGATGGTGGATGGAAAATGGAGCAATATAGAAGCCTTACCTTTTGCAAGTGATGAGTATTCTATAGAGCATCCAAGTTTAAGTCCAGATGGCACGAAGTTATATTTTGCCAGTGATATGCCGGGATCTAAAGGATCTTTTGATATCTATGTGGTTGATGTGAATACCGATGGCACTTTTGGGACTCCTCGAAATTTAGCTGCTGTAAACACAGAAAAGAGAGAGCAATTCCCTTTTATAAGCGATGACAATGTTCTATACTTTTCTTCCAACGGACATCAGGGATTTGGTAATATGGATGTTTTCAAAACAGAAGGAGATTTTTCTGTAATCGAAAATCTTGGAGCAAGTGTGAACAGCGGAAGCGATGATTTCGCATTCGTCATCAAAGAAGGTGATAACGAAGGATGGTTTGCTTCTAACAGAAGAGGAACAGACAACCTTTACAACTTTACCAGAAAGGATTACACACCTCCTGTTGTTGAGATTGACGATAGGGAAACTAACCTTGAAACTGGAAGACAACAATTAAGAGGTGTTGGAAATATTTATTTCGACTTTGATAAATCTACCATCAAAAAAGAGTCTGAAGTTACTCTTGATAAAGTGGTTGATATCATGAAGAAATACCCAACTCTTGAAATTGAAATAGGATCTCACGCAGATGCAAGAGGATCGGACCAATACAATATGGCCCTTTCTGAAAGACGTGCTGCTGCTACCCTTGAATATCTTGTTGAACACGGTATAGAAAGAGAACGCTTAACCTCTAAAGGGTATGGTGAAAGTATGCCGTTAAATGACTGTACTCAACCAACCGGATGTTCTACTGCAGAATATGCCAAGAACAGACGAAGCGAGTTCACTATTATGAATTAAAGCGTGCAACTAACTAACCAACCAAAAAATGCCCCGGGAAACTGGGGCATTTTTACGTTATAATAAAAAGAGAATAAAGAGAATAGACTATGCCAGAAATAGGACAATCCTGCGGTTTGCAATCTGAACCAGCTTTTGGGCAAGGAAGAATCTCAATGAGGCATGTGCAGGCAAGATAGTCTCGACTGTAAAGGGTATCCCTGTGATGATCTTTCTTACGTTTACACAGGTTTCTTCATTGTCGATCAGAATGCCATACCAACTGTATTCTATGAAGGAAGCAGGAATATATGCAGAACAACTTATTTCTTAGGAGGGTAACCATTCAGGGCTTTTAACACCATAATCCTTAATTGCGTTTCCCTGTTTTGAGGGGTAGCATTTTTATCAAACTTGCCATCTACAACCGCTTGCCAAATAAGAGAATCATTTTTTGCATGGATAAAATCCAGGGTTAATCTCAAATAAGAGGTGGGACCTCCTATAGGAAATCCACCTGAAACTCCCACACCTACATTACCTCCACCTCCTCCAACTCCTACCCCAATATTATTTCCGCTCGCTGTCTCATATTCTGAAGCATAAAAATTGACATAGATATCAGGATCTTCGGAAAAGGATAATCTTTCGGAAGCCATTTCTGTTTCCAAAATTGACAATACCCGCTGTTCATCCAGCTGACTTAGGCGAGAGTCAAGGTCCGGATAAATTTTATAAGTGTTTATGGTATTAAATGAAGCTTTTTGATCGTAGTCATAAACAGCCCTTGGGGCACTGCAGGAAGAAAAAACTACTAAGACGAAAAAATATTTCAAATATTTCATGGGATGATTTTTAATAAAGTTACATAAAAATCATCCCATGAAAATCCGGATTAACATTAAATCAAATATCCCTGAGCCAGCTCCCAAAAAAAAATTCCGAAATTTTAACGAAAACCCATCCAAACGTGACGGACGGCCATCATTGAATTAAAACTACTTTAAGAAATAAAAAAACCTCGGGGAAAAACCACGAGGTAAGAATTTATATGTAAAATAAAAATTTCGAGTCTAGTCCGCCTGCAGTATTCGGGCAGGCCTTGGAGCAGATACCCGTGCTTTAGAAGGGTTAAACCTTCAATCCGGGATTAAACAGTTTCCTTATTTAGCATTTCCCAAAGTTTATCTTTTAATTCAACTAAACCTTGCTGCGCTACAGAGGAAATTAACAAATAAGGAGCTTTTAAATCCTTATCCAAAATTACCCTCAATTCTGTTTTCAATTCTTCATCCAGCATATCGCATTTGGAGATTGCCACAAGCCGATCTTTATCCAACATTTCAGGATTATAACGTCTTAATTCATCCAGCAAGATTTCGTATTGCTTAACAATATCAGGGGCATCTGCAGGTATTAAAAACAAGAGCGTGGAGTTTCTTTCAATATGTCTTAGAAACCGGTGTCCAATTCCTTTTCCCTCAGCGGCACCTTCAATTATACCGGGAATATCGGCAACTACAAAGGTTTTATATTCCCTGTATTCCACAATTCCCAGGTTGGGTTTTAGCGTGGTGAACTCGTAATCGGCAATTTTTGGCTTTGCAGCAGTGATTACAGATAGCAAAGTAGATTTTCCTGCGTTGGGAAATCCAACCAAACCAACATCTGCAAGTAATTTCAATTCCAGGGTAACGTCTACTTCTACGCCATCCATTCCCGGTTGAGCATACCGCGGAGTTTGATTGGTAGAAGATTTAAAATGACTGTTTCCAAGACCACCTTTACCACCTCTGGCAACTATAATTTCCTGACCGTCTTCTGTGATCTCATGTAAAATTTGCTGGGTTTCGGTATCTCTAATAACTGTACCCAATGGCACATCGATAAATTGATCGTCCCCATCTGCTCCGGTACTGGTTTGTTTTCCTCCGTGTAAACCATGTTCTGCACGAACATGCCTTTTAAACTTTAGATGAAACAAGGTCCAAAGATTTTTATTTCCTTTTAATATAACGTGTCCTCCACGTCCTCCATCTCCCCCATCGGGTCCTCCTTTGGCTACATATTTCTCTCTTCGTAAATGCGCAGATCCCTGACCCCCTTTTCCGGAAGCCACATGTATTTTAACATAATCAACAAAATTCCCTTCAGTCATACCCGTACGTATTGTCGTTTCAAAAAAACGAACGCTTTATTATATTATAAATTTGACAGATTATTCTGCCTGTATTGAATCTATTACTTTACTTATTCTTTGCGTGATATCGTCTATAGAACCAACCCCATCTACTCCAAAATATTTATCCTGTTTCTGATAGTATTGTTTTAAAATAGCTGTTTCTTCATAGTAAACCTTAATCCTGTTACTAATGATGGCTTCATCGGCATCATCTGGTCGTCCTGAAGTTTTACCGCGTTCAAGCAATCGTTCTACCAAAATTTTATCATCTACTTCCAATGCGATCATCGCAGAAACCTCTGTATTTTTTTCAGAAAGTAAATCCGATAATGCTTCTGCCTGAGCTGCGGTTCGAGGAAAACCATCAAAAATAAATCCTTTTGCACCAGGATTCTTATCCACCTCTGCACCAAGCATCTTAATAGTTACATCATCGGGAACCAATTGTCCTTTATCCATATACGATTTGGCATTTTTACCAAGTTCGGTTTCATTCTTTATATTGTACCTAAACACATCTCCTGTAGAAATATGAATAAGTTGATATTTATCCTTTAAAACGCTAGCCTGGGTTCCTTTTCCTGCACCAGGAGGACCAAATAACACCAAATTTGTCATGTTTGCTTTTTTAAGTTTATATATTTGAGAAAGATTTCGACCTAAACCATTATAATCCAAGCCATAACCAACAATAAAATTATTTGGGATTTCCATCCCTATATAATCAATCTTAAGGTCCTTTTTATAAGCTTCAGGTTTAAAAAATAACGTAACAACACGGTAACCTGCAACTCCTGCATTTTTTAAAATCTCATCTATTGCAGCCAGCGTATGGCCCGTATCTACAATATCCTCAATAACAATAACTTCCCGTCCTATTAAAGATTGGTTTAGCCCTATCAAGGTTTCAACATTTCCGGTAGTTGAAGTACCCTCATAAGAACCAAGTTTCACAAACGCCACCTCGCAATTTCCTTCAAACCGTTTAATAACTTCCGAAGCAACCAGGAAAGCACCATTTAGAATACCTAGAAAAACTGGGGTAATCCCTTCATAATCCTTGTTTAATTGTGAACTTACTTTTTCTATCGCTGTTATTATTCTGTCTTCAGAAATAAATGGCTCAAACGTTAAATCGTGTAACTGTATCAATATGCTAAATTTTAAAGGAGCAAAGATAGGGATTCTAAACAATCCGTGCTTATAACTAATAGATTGATTTCTTAAGGATTCGCCCGATATTCCATCTTAAAAAATTATTTTTGCGTAAATTAATGAATGCTTATGATTAACTATTTTTCATCGAATTTTAAATTGGGTATATTAGGTGGTGGCCAGCTTGGTAAAATGTTGCTTTACGAAACCCGTAAATATGATATTCAAACCCTTGTTATGGACCCCAGCGAAGAAGCGCCCTGTAAAATTTCAGCGAATCACTTCACAACGGGCGACCTTATGGATTATGATAGCGTGCTGGATTTTGGAAGAAAAGTTGATGTGCTCACTTTTGAAATTGAATCGGTAAACGTGGAAGCGCTAAAACAACTGGAAAAAGAAGGGATTAAAGTTTTTCCTTCTTCTGAAACCTTAGAGAAAATAAACGATAAATCTGTTCAGAAACAGTTTTACAGGACACATAATATCCCCACTGCAGCTTTTACCGTTTTTAATTCGAAAGCTGAATTTTTAGAAGCTGAAAATACAGGGAAAATCAAATTGCCCGTAGTATGGAAAAGTGCCACCGGTGGTTATGATGGCAGAGGGGTGCAAATAATACGAACTAAAGAAGATTTAAAAGAGTTCGCTGAAGGAGTTTGCATTGCCGAAGAATTAATTCCCTTTAAAAATGAACTTGCAGTAATTGTTGCCCGAAATCCTTCAGGAGAAATGAGGACATTTCCTGTGGTAGAGATGGAATTTCATCCCACAGCAAACCAGGTAGAATATGTTATTTCCCCTGCCAGAATTGATGAATCTATAGCAAAAAAGGCACGAAAACTGGCCGAATCTGTTTCAGAAGCTTTTCAACACGTAGGATTACTTGCGGTAGAAATGTTCCAGACAGAAGATGATGAGATCATAGTAAATGAAGTAGCACCAAGACCACATAATAGCGGACATTACAGCATTGAAGCAAGTTACACCAACCAATTTGAACAACATTTACGGGCGATACTGGACCTGCCTTTGGGGGATACAGAAAGCAAAGTGAACGCCGTTATGGTTAATCTTTCCGGAGAAGAAGGACACACAGGTCCCGCAGTGTATCAAAATATTGAAGAAATACTGAAAATGCCCGGTGTCACCCCACATATCTACGGAAAAAAAATAACCAGACCTTTCCGGAAAATGGGACACATTACCATCGTAAATAAAGATATGAAGATGGCCCATGAAATTGCCGAAAAAGTTAAAAACACCATTAAGGTAATAAGTTTAAAATAGACATCTAAACCTCACAGGTTTTAAAAACCCGTGAGATTTAGTGCAAAAACACATATAACAAATGAGTAAAGTAGCAGTAATAATGGGCAGCACCAGCGATTTACCGGTTATGCAGGATGCCATAGATATCTTAAAAGGATTTGATATTGAGGTCGAGGTGGATATCGTTTCAGCACATCGCACTCCTGAAAAATTATTTGATTACGGCAAAAATGCTCATACCCGCGGTATCAACGTCATTATTGCCGGGGCTGGTGGTGCAGCGCATTTGCCGGGAATGATTGCGTCCCTATCTCCCCTTCCGGTAATTGGGGTTCCAGTAAAATCCAGCAATTCAATAGATGGATGGGACTCTGTCCTATCCATTTTACAAATGCCCGGAGGTGTTCCCGTAGCTACCGTAGCATTAAATGGCGCAAAAAATGCCGGAATCCTTGCAGCTCAAATAATTGGAGCTACAGATAAATGTATGCTGGACAAGGTTTTGTTTTATAAGGAAGGCTTAAAACAAAAGGTAATTGAAGGCGCAAAAGAAATCAAAAAGTAAGAAGACCACGCGAACGTGGCCTTCCTGAGTAGTACTGTTTTGTTTGAAAATATTATTTATTAACCATTCTAAATAGTATTAATCTAAACTACTAAGTACCTACTTTTTCATTCTATTATACATTTTAAAAGTTAAAAATACCAATTTTTGATATATATTAATCAAAAAACGTTAAAATACTTACCAATTACGTCATAAAAAAAATTAAATATGCCTATTTCTTTTGATAACCCATTACTTCAGGAATTTTCTTTTGCGCCATTCTCCAAAATAAAGAATGAGCATTTTAAACCTGCAATTTTAAGATCTATTGAGATTGCAAAAACCGAAATTGACCAAATTACCTCCTCAAAAGAAGATCCAACTTTTAAAAACACCATTGAAACTTTGGAATTTTCTGGTAAGCAACTCGATTTGGTGACCAGTATCTTTTTTAATCTGAATTCGGCGGAAACCAATGACGAAATTCAGAAGATCGCACAGGAGGTTTCCCCGGTTCTTTCTGAATTTAAAAATGATGTTATCCTGAATAAGGCACTTTTTGAAAGGGTTAAAACGGTGTATTTACAAATGGAATCCCTGGAGCTTACTATAGAACAGCGAATGCTGCTCGATCAAAAGTACAAGGCTTTCTCAAGAAACGGGGCGAATCTTTCCGGAGATAAAAAGAAAGAATTACGTGAAATTGATAAACAGCTATCTACGTTAAGCTTAAAATTTGGGGAGAATGTATTAGCAGAAACCAACAGGTATGAACTTCATATCACCCAAGAAAAAAACCTTGAAGGATTGCCAGAGTCTGTAAAGGAAGAAGCTGAGGAAACTGCAAAAGAAAAAAACAAGGAAGGCTGGATCTTTACCCTGGAATATCCAAGCTATATTCCCTTTATGAAATATGCCAAAAACAGGGAACTTCGAAAAGAACTGGCCCTTGCTTTTGGCGCAAAAGGTTTTCATAATGACGAACTCGATAACCAGGAAAATGTCCTTCAAATAGTGAACTTAAGATA
>JAWOHC010000023.1:0-11212 GCA_046496275.1 Gillisia sp. | reverse complement strand
AGAATGGTCTTTTTTATGTTTAAAAGTTAAATTATTCAAAAAAAAATAATTGGGATTTGAATTATGAAATCCTATATTTGTCCGTTTTAAAATTTGACCATAAATAAGAAAGAAGAATGCAGAATAAAGGATTGATCAAGATTTTTGCTGTTTTATTTGGATTGGTGTGTATCTACCAGTTATCATTTACGTTCATTGCGAGCAATGTAGAGAATAAGGCAGAGCAGTATGCAATACAGCGGGTAAGTACCGATGTTGAAAATTACTCGGCACAAAGAGACCTTGTTAAGGACCGATATCTTGATTCTATTGGGAATGAAGCTATTTTTGCGGGAATAACCTATGCTTCTGCAAAAGAAAAGGAATTAAATAAGGGGCTTGACCTAAAAGGAGGAATCAACGTGATTCTTCAAATTTCGGTTAAGGACATTTTAAAGGGACTTGCCAATAACAGCAATAATCCCGCTTTCAATCAGGCTCTTGCTGAGGCAGATACTGAAATGAGAAATAGTCAGGATAATTATATAGATCTTTTCTTTAAGGCTTTCAACAAAATTGAAGGAGCAAAATTAGCTTCACCAGATATATTTGCCAATAAAACATTAAGTGATCAGGTTAACTTTGAGATGACGAATTCTGAAGTTGAGCCAATCATTAGGACCAAAGTAGATGAATCTATTACTTCAGCCTTTGAAGTATTGCGTAAGCGTATCGATAAATTTGGGGTTACCCAACCAAATATTCAGCGATTAGGGAATTCTGGAAGAATTCTTGTTGAATTACCAGGAGCTAAAGATATCAGCCGGGTTAAAACATTGCTTCAGAGTACTGCACAGCTGGAATTTTGGTATGTTTATAAAAATACCGATTTGGGGAATTTCCTTGTAAATGCCAATGGTGTTTTAGCTCAAACTGTTTCAGAAGTAACTCCGGCAGATACGCAGGAAACTGATACAACCGCAACAGATACTGTAAGTGTAACTGAAGAGGATGAAATAGAAGCTTTGCTTGCAAGTGCAGAAGACACTGCTGCAGCACAACCTGCAGGAAACAATCCTTTATTTGATTTAATGGTTTCTCCCGGTTTCCAGGGAAGTGCAATTCTGGCAACATTTCAGGCCAAGGATACGGCAACGGTTGGAGCTTATTTAAAAAGGGCAGAAGTGCGTTCCTTGCTTCCGGCACAATTACGATACGTAAAATTTGCATGGGGAGTTCCTAAAAATAATGTAGCAGAATTATATGCTATCCAAGGGAACCGTGAAAATACACCGCCTTTAACAGGAGATGTGATAACAGATGCTGTTCAAACCTATGATCAAGTAGGACGGGTAGCTGTTTCTATGCAAATGAATGGAAAAGGAGCCAAGGTTTGGGAGGAGATGACCGGAAAGGCTTATTCTGAACAAAGCAATATCGCCATTGTTCTGGACAACACTGTATATTCTGCACCGGGAGTAACTACCGGACCAATTAGCGGTGGAAGAAGTGAGATTACAGGAGATTTTGGAATTACAGAAGGACAGGATTTGGCAAACGTGCTTAGAGCAGGTAAACTGCCGGCTTCTGCAGATATTATACAAAGCGAAATTGTTGGTCCTTCTCTTGGACAGGAAGCTATTGATAGTGGTGTCTTATCATTCCTTATCGCCTTGATTTTTGTATTGATCTGGATGGTATTTTACTATGGTAAAGCCGGTTTGTTTGCCGATGTCGCCTTAGCTGTAAACATCCTTTTTATCTTCGGAATTTTAGCAGGACTTGGAGCCGTATTAACGCTTCCTGGAATTGCCGGTATTGTTTTAACCATTGGTATGTCTGTAGATGCAAACGTGCTTATTTTTGAACGTATCAAGGAAGAACTGGCAAAAGGAAAACCGCAACGGGATTCCATTAGAGATGGATTCAACAATGCGCTGTCTTCTATTCTGGATGCCAACATAACAACTGGTTTAACTGGTTTAATATTATTGATTTTAGGAACTGGTCCAATCAAAGGATTTGCTACTACGTTATTAATAGGTATTGCCACCTCCTTGTTTACTGCAATCTTTATTACCAGACTATTTATTGATGGATATGGAAAAGATGGCAAATTTTTAAATTTTTCAACTGCTGTTACCAAGAATTTATTTCAGAATATGAATATAAAATTCCTTGCTAAGCGCAAGTTGTCTTATGCGATTTCAGGAGTGTTAATCTTGATAAGCGTTGTTTCTTTATTCGTAAATGGATTAAACCAGGGAGTGGATTTTGTAGGAGGAAGAACCTATACGGTTCGTTTTGTTGAAGAAGTTAATTCTACTGATGTAGAACAGGATCTTGTAGCGGTATTTGGTAGTGCTGAAGCAAAAACCTTTGGAGGTAACAATCAGCTGAAAATTACTACTAAGTATAAAGTTGACGACGAGGGAGAAGCTGTAGATACAGAAATTCAGGAAATGTTGTATGAGGCTTTGCTGCCTTATTTACCAGGAGATATGACGTATGAGGATTTCACGATAGGTGCATCTGAACGCTCTATTGGTATTATGCAGTCTATGAAAGTAGGTCCAACGATTGCCGATGATATTAAAAATGATTCATTTTGGGCTGTACTGGGATCTTTGGTTGTTGTTTTCCTGTATATTTTATTGCGATTTAGAAAATGGCAATTTAGTATTGGTGCTGTAGCAGCCGTTATTCATGATGTGATTTTAGTGCTAGGGATCTTCTCATTATTCTATAATGTAATGCCGTTTAGCATGGAGATTAACCAGGCATTTATCGCTGCTATATTAACGGTAATTGGGTACTCACTGAATGATACCGTGGTTGTATTTGACAGGATAAGGGAATTTGTGAACGAACATACCACCTGGCCTCTAGACAAAACAATAGATAGTGCGCTTAACAGTACTTTGAGCAGGACATTGAATACATCTTTAACCACATTAATCGTTTTACTTGCGATCTTCACCTTTGGAGGGGAAAGTTTACGTGGATTTATGTTCGCTATGATCATAGGTATTATAGTAGGTACCTATTCATCCTTGTTTATCGCGACGCCTGTTATGTTTGATAGTGTTACAGATAAAACTAAAATTCAGGATAAAAAGAAGGAAGCTGAAGAAGAAGAAGTTTCCGTATAAGATTATCACTTTAACATAAGAAAAAGGCTGTCCATTTGGGCAGCCTTTTCTTATTACTTTTGGTTGTTGTTTATCTGAAAGGGAAATGTTCAGGAATTTGATTCCTGGGTTTTAATGCAAATAGTAAGACTCAACAATTAATCCTGCTAAATAAAAAGGCTAAAAGCCGCTCTTGTTTCCAGGAACGGCTTTTAGCCTTTTTTCAGGTTAAATTATAGAGGGTTTAAGCCCTGATGGTTTTTAAAAGAAAATCTCTTAGAGTCGTTTAAAAGTTATTTTGTCGCCTCGTTCAATATTCCATTCTTTTACTTTTCCGGCATTGAGTTCCAGAATGAATTGTGCAGGCTTTTCCGAAGGCAGTGGTGTTTGGTCCAAAGGTTTTGCGTTCTCCTGAAAACTTACTGCAGTGCTGTCTTTGTCGTAAAAAATAATATCGAGCGCTATATAGGTGTTTCTCATATAAAAGCTACGGGGAGCTTCATCTGGATAAATAAACAGCATTCCCTGGTCTTCTTCCATCGATTTCCGGTACATCAGCCCGGTTTGTCTTTCGTATTCGGTATCTGCAATTTCTATGTCCACTTTTTTAAGAGTGTCCCCCATTTTGAGCATAAATAATTCCCCTTCTTTTTTAAACTCGATTTCGGGAACTTCTATACTGGATTCTTTGGTTTCATCTCCGCAGGAAAATAAGAAACCAGAAAGTATAAATGCCAGAATGAAATTGGATGGTTTTTTCATAAAGAATGTGTTTATAGGGTTTGAATTAAGCAGTTAAGCTTGACTGCCGGTGATAATTCAAAAATATTCAGCAAAAATCTTTTGGTTCTTTTGGAAATGTGAAACCACACATTCCTTGGGTATTCCAATGGTATTTTCAATAAACAAACCTTGGTTTTTCGAATTTTTCAACCATACCGATATTAACGTGTTTTTAAAAAAAATCAAAATCATACCTGATTATTTATCAGTTGATTAAAATCAAGTCTTGATTCTTGCAGTTACGCCCAAGGCGAAACGATCTTGACTCTTTACCGGAATTATTGGTTCTAAATTAAACCGGTTTTTTTGTTGTGGGACGGAACATAAAATACAATCCGACCAGGATAAATGGAATACTAAGCCATTGACCTGTGTTTAGTCCCATCACGATCTCATTTTCGCCCTGGGGTTCTTTAAGGAATTCAATAAAAAACCGAACCGTCCATAATAAAACAAGAAAAAGTCCAAAAAGGTATCCCAGTTTAAGTTTTTTATCTGTTTTCCAATAGATAAACCATAAGATCAGGAATACCAAAAGGTAACAAAAGGATTCGTAAAGTTGTGCAGGATGCCTGGCAAAATCTTCTCCCAAATTGGCAAAAATCACTCCGTAATCGCTATTGGTAGGTTTTCCAATGATCTCGGAATTCATGAAATTTCCAATCCTAATAAAGATTGCTCCACTGGCAACCGGGACTACAATACGATCTAATATCCAAAGTACGGGCTTATCTAAAACATTTTTTCGGTAGAAATACATCGCGAAAATAATTCCAATGGCCGCACCATGGCTTGCCAAGCCTCTAAATCCGGTAAATTCGAATTCGGGCTCAAAACGTACTGGTAAAAATATTTCCAGAAGATTGTGTTGGAAGTAATCCCAGTCATAAAATATCACATGTCCCAGTCTTGCTCCAATAAGGGTTGCAAGGACCGTGTAAATGAAAAGGGAATCAAGTTTTTCTATAGAAACACCTTCTTTGACATAAATGCTTTTCATAATATACCAACCCAAACCGAAGGCAATTAGGAACATTAAACTGTAATAATGTAAAGTGAAAAAACCCAGATTTAATCCTTCAGATGGGCTCCAGACAATTGCGTTAAAAAACATGTAGTAAATTTTAGATTATAGGTAAAGATACATATTTGCATCGTTCTAGAAGAAATACGAATTGAATATTGAAAAGAGTGTTTAAGGAACGGGGTCATATCCGGAACCGCCCCAGGGGTTACAGCTAAATATACGTTTTAAGCTCATCCAGCCGCCTTTAAGAACTCCATATTTCTGTAAAGCTGTAAGGCTGTATTGAGAGCAGGTAGGGGAATAACGGCAGGTCGCAGGAGTTAATGGGGAAATCGCCTTCTGATAAAATTTCACCAAAAGTATAAATGGATAAGTTGCCCATTTTTTTAACATTCCTTTTTTTTGATTATAGGTTAATCTACGGAAAAGGTGGTTCCTTCTTTACCGTCTTTTAATTGGATCCCTAATTCAAGCAATTGATCCCGAATTTGATCACTGGTTGCAAAATCCTTGTTATTTCTGGCTTCAGCTCTTAATTTAATCAACAGTTCTACGGTCCCTGATAGTTTTTCGCTGTTGTTTTCATTGGCGACGGCAACATCCAATAATCCCAGAACATCAAAAATAAAGTCCTGCATGGAAGATTTCAGTGCTTCTATATCGTTAACAGTAATCTTTCCTTCACCTTCTTTCACCGAATTAATGAATTTCACAGCTTCAAAAAGTGTTGCTATCAATACAGGGCTGTTGAAGTCATCGTTCATCGCATCGTAGCATCGTTGTTTCCATTCAGAAACAGAAAAGGAAGATGTGGAAGAAGCCGGGAGTTGATCAATGCTTCGGTAGGAATCCATCAATCGGTTAAATCCTTTTTCACTGGCCAGCAGGGCTTCATTGGAAAAATCGAGGATGCTTCTGTATTGAGCCTGTAACATAAAAAATCGGGCTACAGATGGGCTGAAAGCTTTGCTGAGGTTCTCATTTTTACCGGTAAAAATCTCTTCCGGGAGTATGTTGTTCCCGGTGCTTTTCGCCATTTTTTTACCGTTAAGGGTAAGCATATTGGCATGCATCCAGTAATGAACTGGATTTTTTCCCGTGGCGGCTTCTCCCTGTGCGATCTCACATTCATGATGAGGGAATTTTAGGTCCATTCCTCCACCGTGAATATCAAATTCATCACCCAGATATTTGGAGCTCATCACGGTACATTCCAAATGCCAGCCTGGAAACCCATCGCTCCATGGAGAGGGCCATCTCATAATATGCTGTGGTTCTGCTTTTTTCCAAAGAGCAAAATCCTGTGGATTTTTCTTATCGCTTTGTGCCTGTAATTCCCGGGTATTGGCGATCATATCTTCTATCGCTCTTCCGCTTAATTTCCCATAATGATGGTTCTCATTGAATTTGAAAACATCAAAATATACAGATCCATTTACTTCATAGGCGAGGCCTTTTTCAATGATCTTCTTAATGGTTTCAATTTGCTCTACAATATGTCCGGTAGCTGTAGGCTCAATGCTTGGGGGTAGATTATTGAACTTTTGAAGAATATTATGAAAATCTATGGTGTAGCGCTGGACAACTTCCATAGGTTCAATGCGCTCGAGCCTTGCTTTTTTTGCAATCCTGTCTTCTCCGGTTTCTGCGTCGTTTTCAAGATGCCCGGCATCGGTAATATTTCTTACATAGCGTATTTTATATCCCAAATGCTTAAAATAGCGAAATACAAGATCGAAAGAAATAAAGGTCCGGCAATTGCCAAGGTGTACATTGCTGTATACCGTGGGGCCACAAACGTACATTCCTATATTTCCTTCAGTAATAGGGGTGAAAAGTTCTTTTTCACCCGACATTGAATTGTAGATCTTTAAACCTTGTTCTTTATAAAGCGCCATTAAATACTCTTATATTAATTGAAATTGGTTTCCATGTTGATATAGTCCAGGAAATCCCTTCGTGTTTCAGCATCTTTAAATTTACCACCATATTCACTGGTAACCGTGCTGCTATCAACATCTCTAATCCCCCGGCTGTTAACGCATAAGTGTTTGGCGTCTATAACGCAGGCAACATCTTCTGTGCCCAGAGCTTCCTGTAATTCTTTAACTATTTGCATAGTAAGCCGTTCCTGAACCTGGGGTCTTTTAGCGTAAAAATCAACGATACGGTTCATTTTAGAAAGACCAATTACAGTACCGTTAGAAATATAGGCAACGTGTGCTTTTCCAACTATGGGCAATAAATGATGCTCGCAGGTAGAATAAAGCGTAATATTTTTTTCTACAAGCATTTCTCCATATCTGTATTTGTTTTCAAATGTGGAAGCTTTAGGTTTTAGCTTAGGATTCAAACCGCTAAAAATTTCCTTTACAAACATTTTGGCAACCCTGTTTGGTGTGCCCATTAAGCTGTCATCTGTAAGATCTAGGCCTAAAGTGGTAAGGATATTTTTAACATCCTCGTGAATAAGTTCAATTTTTTCTGCATCGCTTTTTTCAAAAGCATCTTGGCGCATGGGTGTATCGGTGTTCGCACTTAGAAAAGCATCCCCAACATCATCCAGGGCGTCATCTATTTTATCTATTTTCATATGTAGATTCTTATTGTTCTTTATTTGTCATATGTAATTCGCATAGCTTCATCGGTGTTTGTATCGAATTTCTGTTATGCTTATTTTATAGGACATTTTTATTTTGTAGTCGTATTCTTTTTAAATGACTTGCAAAGATAAGTATTTAATACTGTTATGAGCAAATATTACGTAATTCCAGGCATTTGAAATTGAGCCGAATTCATTAATTTGCAACTTTATATTTTATGAAGAACTTACGTTTACTCCATGTTGCTTTGGCCTGGTTTTTATCAGGTACCGGGATTTCTTTTTCTCAGGGGGATCGTTGCGGAAGTATTCAGCCATTTTGTGCGGGGACTACAGAATTTGTTTTTCAAAACTCAAACCGGTTTAATGGAAATGTTGCCAGAGCAGAAAGCGGTCCGGATTATGGCTGTCTTGAAACGCAACCTTATCCGGCCTGGTTTTATTTGCAAATCGAAGAACCCGGGAACCTGGATTTCGAAATACGTCAAACTGTAAATCCCGATGGCTCCGGCGCCCTCTTAGATGTAGATTTTATCGCGTGGGGTCCATTTCAGGAGAATGATGCATTTTGTGGAAATAACTCATTAACAGCTGGAAATACAATAGGTTGTAGTTTTTTACCTTCAGCAATTGAAACTTTTTCCATTAATAATGCTCTAAGAGGAGAGATTTATGTCGTTTTAATAACTAATTTTTCAGAAGTTGCAGGGTACATAAGTTTACAACAAACAAATACCGCCAGTCCTACCGCCGGGGAAACAGATTGCTCGATAGTGAATATTTTAGGAGATGACCAAAAAGTTTGTAAGAATGATGTGGTTAAACTTATTGCCGAAAATGTCATCGCCAATCGGTATGAGTGGTATGTTTTTGATCCTATTTTGGGTGCTTTCAAACTAATTCCGAATGAATCCCAGGATAATTATACCGTCACTGAAACGGGCTTATATAAGGTGATAACCATTAATCAGAATACAGGTACAGAGCTGGAGGATGAAGTTTTGATTGAATTTTTTGATTTGCCGGTGGCTACAACTCCAAATGATTTACAAATTTGTGACATTGGAAATGCTGCACTTTTTAATCTGAATTTGGCGAGGGATGAATTACTTCAAATTTATCTGAATACCGGGGAAAATTTTTCACTTAACTTTTACGCATCTCAGGCCAATTTTGAAAGTAACTCGCCAATTGCTGCGCCCAATGTTTTTGAAGGTGAGGATGAGCAGAAAATCATCGCAACTATCACCAATTTAAGTTCCGGATGCAGCTCCCTTCCGGTAGAATTCAGGCTTCAAATTGATGCTCCTATTCCCATTGAAATAGCGGAAATAACTGCTTTATGTATTAATGGTGTTGGAAGCCTGGCTGGTTCAATTACAATTGGGGAAGAGCTTGGTTCCAACTATTCTTATGATTGGATTCCGTTTAATGATCCTGATGGGGATGGAATTCAAAATGCTGTTTTTCTTATCGATGAGGTGCCTGCTATACAAACTATTTCCGTGAAAATCACCGATTTGGTTACAGGTTGTACTGAGGAGTTTTCTACAGAATTAAAATTATTTGCACCTCCTCTGGAAGTTCTGGTTCAAATTGAGGGGAGCGATTTTGAAAATGGTTTTACGGTTACCGGGAATGCTATTAGTGGGGTGGGAGATGCCACTTCGTATGAATATCAGCTCGATAATGGATTATGGCAAACGGATCCTTTTTTTAATAATGTTGCTCCGGGAAATCATACCATTTCGGCAAGGGAAATAAATGGGTGCGGGAGTGTTACCTCTCAGCAATTTAGGCTCATTGGGTATCCACGATTTTTTACTCCAAATTCTGATGGGTATAATGATACATGGAATGTTGTAAATGATTCCGGCGCCATTTCAAAAGTGTTTATTTTTGATCGTTTTGGAAAACTGTTGAAACAGCTTAACCCTTCATCCGGAGGTTGGGACGGGAATTTTAATGGCAAAGCAATGGCAGCAGATGATTATTGGTTTCTTATTGAATATAAGGATCCGGATACTGGTGCAATTAAAGAATATAGTGGAAATTTCAGCCTGATACGATAAGTCCGGACTTCATAGAAATCCGGACTATTTTAATTTTTTAAATTCCAAAACTTAAGGAAAGAATCACGCTGGAAAAATCCCTTTCTATATTTGCCAGGTTGGTTAAACCTACCTGGTATAATTGAGGGTTATCTGTCCTTGAAGAATTATCATAAGCCAGGTCTAATTTAATATTTCCAAAATTATATCCTAAGCCAAGGGAATAGCCATTTAAGTCGCCAAGGGTAGTTTTATTTTCATAAGGGCTTTCTTCAAAGCGGTAACCTCCTCTTAAGCTCCAGTTCTCCAATCGGTATTCTCCACCAATTCTATAGATTGATGCAGCCTTTAATTCATTAGATATCAAATTGTTTTGGAACATGAATTCCGGATCAGCGGTTGGTCTTAGTTCCGTGCTGGAAAAATCCTTATAGGAGTAATCGAAACTAATAAGTCCGGTTGTACCAAATAATACGGCTAAACTTCCGGTTACTTTTCCAGGAATTTTTAATTTATAATCGGGATAAATATTTACCACATTAGGATTTACCACAGTTCTTTCATTAAATTCATTGCTAAAGGTCTCCAAACGTTGGGTTGTTTGTTCAGAAATTGTAAACCAGGTTGGAGATTCATAAGAAAGACCTACCCTAAAAGTTTCATTTAATTTGGCAATACCTCCCAGTTGAAAAGAAAACCCATTTCCTGTGGTGCTTAAATTATTGGTAAAAATCACTTCATTTCTGGCACTTCCGGGGTTATTGTTTTTTTCAATAAGTCGGGTTCCGCGATCGTAATTTAGAAAATGGGAATTTAAGTTGGCTCCCAAATAGAGGAAATCATTAAATTCTGAAGCGAAGTTAAAAGTGAATTTTCCGTTTAAGCCTGTGGAAGCAAGAGTCTGTTCCTGATTAAAACTGCCCGATCCTAATGCTGAAGTGTATGTGGTATTATCTAAGTCGTTGGAAACAGGGTTTAGAATAAATCCCTGATATCCAAGGAATGCCTGTTGTGCGCCAAAACCTTGATCTTCACCTAGAAAACGATAGAGATCGGTTATGGTTTCATTTGGCAGAATATCAATAAATTCCAGTGGAATTCCATTTGCATACCCTAAAAAGTATTGGTCAATGGAGGTAGAGCTTGTTCCGCGGGCAACATAATTATCATCGAAATTGTTAGTTTGAGCGTAGTTCACTCCTAACGTGAATTTTCCCCACTTATTTTCAGGATCCCTGCTGTTAAAAACCAAAACAGCTCCTGCCTGGTCAAAATTGATCTCTGAATTTTCACTAGAGGTGATTCCGCTAAAATATCGGGTGTCGTTATTTCGTTGATTGTAGTTGAGGGTAACCGTAGCGGAACTGTTCAAAAAAACAGCAGATCCGGCTGGATTGATGCTCAGGGCTGAAAGATCTCCGCCCAAAGCTCCAAAAGCACCGCTCATAGCTCTAAATCTGGCGGTTCCTGTAAGTTCTTCTGAAGAATATCTAACGGCATCAGTGATATCCTGTGCCTGTGAAAAAGTCATAGCCAATAAGGCTATGACTGTAATTTTTAGCTTTTTCATAAAATGATAAGTTGCTTTTAAATCTTATTTTAGTTTCCCCTACCTCTGGAAGAACCGCCTCCTCCTCCT
>JAWOHC010000331.1:0-8736 GCA_046496275.1 Gillisia sp. | reverse complement strand
ACTGAAATCAAATTCGTTGTTATTCCGAACATTTATGAACAGGTCATATTTCTTTTCCGGAACTATGTTTTGAGGGGTAAACGCAACAACTGAATCTTTATTCCATGCTGTTGAAATAGAATGGTATTCATCATAAACCCGTTTAGAGTCGCAGGATAAGAATCCTGTTGCGGCTATAACCAACATCCATAAGAACACTCTATTCATTTTTAGATGGATTTTGTTTTCGGCGTTTATTTTTGCGGCGTTTTTTATTGGGGGTTTTAGGGGTGTCAAATCGGGTTAAACTGTCCTGTCCAACTACATTGTTGAAATCTGTTTTAGAAGTATCTACTTTCTCGATCAACACTTCATATTCTTCCAGACTATTTATAGGCTCACGGTCTGTATTAGCTTTTATGATTTTATTAGCTTGCTCCGGAGTTAATTTATGCCAGTTCATCCAATCGCCCTCATAAGCATACCATAAAAATCCCTGGAAAATATCTGTTTTCTGACATACCGCCGTTCCTTTTTTGGTGAATAACTTCACTTCTGTTTTTGGAAAGGCTTTGAGGGCATCCAGGTAGGTATCTAATTCGTAATTCAAACAACACTTTAACTTACCACATTGTCCTGCAAGTTTTTGAGGATTCAGTGATAGTTGTTGATATCTTGCTGCTGAGGTATTTACCGATCTAAAATCTGTTAACCAAGTAGAACAGCAAAGTTCCCTTCCACAGGATCCAATTCCTCCCAATCGTGCAGCTTCCTGACGGAAACCTATTTGCCTCATCTCGATACGCGTGCTGAATTCTGATGCAAATTCTTTAATTAGCTGGCGGAAATCCACACGTTCTTCTGCAGTATAATAAAAAGTTGCTTTAGAAGCGTCTCCCTGAAATTCAATATCGCTAATTTTCATGTGAAGGTTAAGCCTGATGGCTATTTCCCGCGCACGAACTTTCATTTTATCTTCTTTGTTCCTGGCTTCCTGCCAGATATCAATATCGCGTTGAGTCGCCTTCCTGTAAATTTTTAGAACTTCGGGGCTATCAATGGCCACTTTTTTCTTCTTCATTTGCACCCGTACCAATTCTCCGGTAAGTGTTACAATTCCCACATCATGACCCGGTGAAGCTTCTACTGCCACCACATCTCCAATACTTAGCGTTAATTTTTCAGGGTTTTTAAAGAAATCTTTTCTTCCGTTCTTGAAACGAATCTCCACACAATTAAAGGGCTCTACCCCTCCCGGAAGTGACATATTTGATAGCCAGTCAAAAACGGTTAATTTATTACAACCGTCTGTACCACAGGTCCCGTTATTCTTACATCCCTTTGGTTGACCGTCTTTGCCGGTCGAGCAACTGCTACATCCCATACTCTCTTATATATATTGAAATTCTAACAAGCCTAATGCCTGCTGAATTTTAGATTCATAAATAATTTTAAAAGGTAAATATATCACTTTTTAAATGATGGTTAAATTTCCTTCTTTATATATTGGTAATTAAACGATAAAAGCCGATCATATATTAGCGAGCGGACTAAAGAGCATTCAATTTGTCTCTTTTACTGTAATGATCTTTACCGGACAAGCCTTTGAAGCGGCTTCACAAGCCTCTAAAATTACATAATTGTGCGACTTAAGTGTAAAAAAGCCTTTGCTCTCCACAGATTTTAACAATACACTTTTGCCATCTTTTTTTGACATTTGAAATTGCTGAGGTGCAACCTCAACACAGTAGTTGCAGCCAATACACTTATTTCTTTGCAACGTGACAACAACCATCAGGCTTTTGTTATTTTATACAACTTATCGGACATTCTCACCCTAAAAGGTAATTTTAGGGTAATGTTATCACCTTTAATTGCTTTTTCAAATGGTAGATCATTTACAAACATATCCTCAATTACTAATTCCTCCACTCCCGTGCTGGGCCCGGTTATCAATATTTTATCCCCTTTTTTGATGTCGTAGGCTTCAATTTTAAACTCCGCAACTCCAGCTTCAGGAAAATAATGGGTACCCTTCCCAATGTATATCTTTTTTTGGGTGGCTTCTGAACCATTGTGATTACTCCATTCTCCCAATTTTTGTCCCAGATAATACCCGGACCAAAATCCCCTATTGTAAACGGTATTTAACGCATCCATCCACAGGGTTACTTTCTCCTTTGAATAGGTTCCAAGGTAAAAAGCATCAATAGCGTCGCGATATGTTTTGATCACAGTTGCAACATATTCCGGCGCCCTGCCCCGACCTTCAATTTTCAGGACCTGTATACCGGAGCCGATCACCTGATCCAGAATATCTATCGTACAAAGATCTTTGGGCGACATCATATATTCATTGTCAAGTTCAATTTCAAAACCTGTTTCCTGATCAATTACGGTATATTTTTTTCGGCAGTTTTGTTTGCAGGCGCCTCGATTTGCCGATGAATTATCTGAGTGCAAACTCAAATAACATTTTCCTGAAACTGCCATGCAAAGCGCGCCGTGACCAAATATTTCAATTTCTACCAAATTCCCGGAAGGTCCTTTTATCTGATCTTTTTCAATTTGATCTGTAATATGCTTTACCTGCCTTAAACTCAATTCCCGGGAAAGCACCATCGTATCGGCAAAAAGACTGTAGAATTTTACAGTTTCAATATTGGTTACATTAAGTTGTGTAGAGATATGCACTTCCATTCCAATTCCCCTTGCTGAAGCGATTACCGCCTGGTCTGAAGCTATCACAGCCGTAATCCCGGCTTCCTTTGCTTTATTCAGAAGTGTTTTTACTACTGAAAGATCGTGATCGTAAACAATGGTATTAAGGGTTAAATAGGTGCGCATATTTTTTTCTTCACATCTTCTTACAATTTCAGATAAATCGTCCATTGTAAAATTGACAGATGCGCGCGCCCTCATGTTTAACTGTTCCACTCCAAAATAAACCGAATCTGCCCCGTTTTGAATTGCAGCCTGAAGGGATTCAAAATTTCCCGCAGGAGCCATTAATTCAATTTTTCCTTTTTCCACGATTCCCTATTGAATTATTTTAAACAATTTGTCGGAATTCCTTATTCTAAAGGGCAAAGACATCGTTATTTTATCTCCTTCATTTGCATTGTTTGCAAGTTTGCCATTCACATACATTTGATCTAATATGAATTCCTGAATTCCGGTTGTTGGTCCGGAAATACAAATTTTATCTCCAACTTTTAATTCGTTTCTGTCCAATACAAATAATCCTATTTTGGATTTGGTGTAGTAGTGCTCCCCTTTTCCGATCAAAACCTTTTTTTCCGAAATGCGTTGTCGGAGAGTTTTTGGCTTTTTGAACACAGCCAACGCAGCGTCCGGAAGATCTCCCGATTTTTTAAATTTCAGGTCCTTTGATTTTCCTTTCTTGAAGATCATATTTCCTTTATCGAGTCCTTTCCGCAATCTAATTTGATCCACCAGCGGCAAATTGATCACCTCCAGACATTCGGAAGAACAACAAGCTTCCATTGAATCCCTGCATTCATCGCATTGAAGGAAGAGCAAATGGCAGGCATCATTAGCACAATTGGTATGGTTATCACAGGGTTTTCCGCATTGGTGACATTGGGAAACTATATCGTCTGTAATGCGTTCCCCAAGTCGGTGGTCAAAAACAAAGTTTTTACCAATAAACTTGCTCTCTAATTTTTCGGCATTTATTTGGCGTGTGTATTCAATAATCCCGCCTTCAAGCTGATAGACGTTTTTAAATCCTTTGTGCTTAAAAAATGCGCTTGCTTTTTCGCATCGAATTCCTCCGGTACAGTACATCAACAGGTTTTTGTCTTCCTTATGTCCTGCAAGTTGGTTTTCAATAATGGGAAGGGATTCCCGGAAGGTATCCACATCTGGAGTAATGGCGCCTTTAAAATGACCTATTTCGCTCTCGTAGTGGTTTCGCATATCCACTACAATTGTATTTGGATCCTTAAGAAAATTGTTGAATTCTTCGGCTTTTAAGTGAACTCCAATGTCTGTAACATCAAAATTTTCGTCGTTAAGTCCATCGGCAACAATTTTATTGCGCACCTTAATCGTTAACTTCAAAAAAGAATGATCGTCGTGTTCCACTGCAATATTCAGGCGAATGCCACGCATAAAATCATATTTTTCAATAGCCTTTTTGAATTCGTAAAAATTATCTGCCGGAAGTGAGAGTTGCGCATTAATGCCTTCTTTGGCAACATAAATTCTTCCCAGGACCTCCAAAAGGTTCCAGGTTAAAAATAAGTCATCTCTAAAGGATTTAGGATCTTCAATTTTTGCGTACGCATAAAAAGACAACGTAAGTCGTTGTTTACCTGCTTCATCTATAAGCCCGGCCCTTTCTTCTGCGCTTAAGGTGTTGTATAGTTGCATGCTATAAACGGTTTAAGTGAGAATATCTAATGTGTTCTAAATGGAAGAACAGGTTGCAAAAGTAGGATTTTCTGAGGTCAGGCCAATAAAAAAAGCATCAAATTGGTTATTTGATGCTTTTTTTCGAACGGCTAATTCGTTATTATTATTTTTTATTTATTATCATAAAAAAACAAATAACGAGTTAGCCACCATCAAGCCTGCAACTACAACTCGATAAAATTGTAGTGGCAACGCCAAGTCGATTCAGGATTAAACTAATTTTAAGAAACCTCATGATACTGCTTCTTTATATTTAAGATGCAAACAATTACAAAAGGTTGCGTGTTAAATTGTAGCGAATCAAAACTTATAGTATTTTAGCTGCACGCATTTATAAAAAATTAGAAAAAATATTATGGTCGACGAAAAAGAAAAAGAAGCGAAATTAAAAGCATTACAGCTTACCCTTGATAAAATGGATAAAACTTACGGAAAAGGGACCGTAATGAAGATGAGCGATCAGCCTATTTATGAAGGCGAAGCTATTTCAACAGGATCTTTAGGTTTAAATCTGGCTTTGGGCGTAGGTGGATATCCACGTGGAAGAGTTATTGAGATCTATGGACCAGAATCTTCAGGAAAAACAACTTTGACTTTACATGCCATCGCTGAAGCGCAAAAAGCGGGTGGAATTGCCGCCTTTATTGATGCGGAACATGCATTTGACCGGTTTTATGCGGAAAGCCTGGGAATAGATCTTGAAAACCTGATTATCTCTCAACCCGATAACGGGGAACAAGCTTTGGAAATAACCGATAATTTGATTAGATCCGGAGCTATTGATATTATTGTGATAGATTCTGTTGCCGCTCTTACTCCTAAAAGTGAAATTGAAGGAGAAATGGGAGATTCAAAAATGGGCCTTCATGCCCGACTTATGTCTCAGGCATTAAGAAAATTAACCGCCAGCATTAGCAAAACCCATTGTACTGTGATATTTATCAATCAGCTAAGGGAAAAAATAGGTGTTATGTTTGGTAACCCGGAAACAACTACCGGTGGAAATGCCCTTAAATTTTATGCATCGGTTAGGCTTGATATTAGAAGATCAACTCAAATAAAAGATGCAAACAGCAATGTTTTAGGAAATAAGACGAAAGTAAAAGTCGTAAAAAACAAAGTTGCTCCACCATTTAGAACCGCAGAATTCGATATTATGTACGGGGAAGGTATTTCCAAAATAGGGGAGATAATAGATATAGGCGTAGATTATGAAATCATTAAGAAAAGTGGTTCATGGTTTAGCTACGAAGACACAAAATTAGGCCAGGGTAGGGATGCTGTAAAAGCTGTACTTAAGGATAATCCTGAGCTTATGGAGGAACTTGAAGAGAAAATCAAGGCCGCGATTAAGATCGCCAAGGAATAAAATAAATCTTCACTTAAAACAAAAATCCCGCAAAAGCGGGATTTTTGTTTTTATGCACGCAACCCTTTAACATTATTTGCATCTGATAAGTGTAACCTACTTTTTTGAGTCCATTTTTCAGATGAGAAAATTACTGCTCTTATTTTTTTATTCAGCAATATTGACTGCCTGCTCCAGCGATGAAGACAACGGCGGAATGATGCAGAATCTGGCGGTTATAACAAATGTAGAAGTACCAGAGTATTTTGAATATAACCGGGAATACGAGATTAAAATCGATTACAGACGCCCAACAACCTGTGACTTTTTTTCCGGATTTGATATCTCGAAAAGTAGTAATTTAATAACTGTAGGTGTGGTAACAAGTTATCGCACAAGCAGTACAAGGTGTGAGCGAACAGGGAATTTAAATACGAGCACAAAATTAAATTTTGTTGCAGATAGGGAGGATTTTTATATCTTTAAATTCTGGCAGGGTGAAAATGCAGCAGGAGTGGTTCAGTTTTTAACCATAGAAGTCCCCGTAATCCGTCCAGGAATGTAGTATTAACAAAATTCCCCAGACATTTGAATTTAAATCTGCTCATTCACAATTGTAAGAAACAGGATATAACGGCACAGGAGCAATTGTATAGGCTATATGCAAACAAATTATTTGCAGTGTGTCTTAAATATTCGAATAGCTATCAGCAGGCGGAAGACAATCTGCAGGATGGTTTTATGACGATTTTTGATAAAATTATACAATATCAGGATAAAGGTTCTTTTGAAGGTTGGATGAAGCGAATTGTGATCAATACAGCCCTTCAGAAATACAGGAAACAAACTGTTTTTGAACTTGTTAATGAAGAACAGCTTAAAGAGCCCGCTCTTGAAATTGATGAGGACGAGGTACCAATAGAATATTTGCTGGAGATAATCCACGCATTACCGGACAGGTACCGTCAGGTTTTTAATTTGTATGCATTGGATGGATTTTCTCATAAGGAAATTTCAGAAATGCTTCAAATTACAATAGGCACTTCCAAATCCAATTTGGCAAGAGCCCGAATAATATTAAAAGATAAAATTGAAGCTAGCCAGGAATATTTGGCTGCGCATTCATCATAGTAATGGAAGAAAGAAAGCATATAGACAGGCTATATCAGGAGAAATTCAAGGATTTCGAGGCTAGTCCACGCGAAGAAGTCTGGAAGAATATTTCCAGCAAATTACAACAAAAGAAACGTAAAAAAAGCGTTTTGCCTCTGTGGTATAGAATGGCTGGAGTAGCCGCTGTACTGGCATTGTTTATAAGTTACACCAACGGTTTGTTCAAAACCAATAATCCTCAGGGATCTCAAACAGCTTCAGCATTGATGGATCAAACTTTTCTAGAGGTAAGTCTGGCTTCTCAAACTTATACTGAAAATATGATAAGATCTTCCATTATCCTTCAGGCATTGAGGCAGAATACCCAAAATAGAGAAGCTATTGAAGCGCAGGCATCATTCTTCAGAAATGAGAAAAATGATGATAAAGTAACTTTTGGAAGTATTGGAGGTTTAAGAACTTCAACGCCATCGGTTAATTCGGAAAATGAGGCATATACGTTTTCTGATTTTGAAAGCTTAAAAGCTGAAGTTGCGCCGGCAGAAGTAGCAGAGATCTCAACTTCGAAAAAACCTGATCTTCCAATTGAAAACCTTGGAAAAAAGGAAAACCAAACCCAGATTAGCGAGAAATCCAATTCTTTAGGAAAATTAAAAGTTTCTACGATGGCTGCACCTATTTTCTATAATAATATGGGAAGCGGTAATGCAATAGATCAACGTTTTGCAGATAATGACAACAGCAGTGAGATTACCCTTTCCTACGGAATAAATTTTGCGTACCAAATTTCAGAAAAAATAAAGATCCGTACTGGTATAAGCAAAGTGGATATGAGTTATAACACCAACAATATAGCGTTTACTGCAACAGTTAACCCGGTTGCATTAAGCGGAATTAATTATGGTGACAACATTCCAAATTACAGAATAGAGAACACCATTGGACGTCCATTTAACAATATTAGTGCTTCTGCAGAATTTAACCGCGCAAGCCTTGCTTCTCCTTCAATAGGTTATTTAAATCAGCAAATAGGTTTTATTGAAATTCCTTTGGAAATTGAATACGTGATTGTTGACAAAAAGATAGGCATTAATATTATTGGAGGTGGTAGTACGCTCTTTCTGGACAGAAATATGATCTCCCTTAATTCAGCCGATTTTTCCACAAATCTAGGAGCATCCAACAGCCTTAATAATTTAAGTTTTACAACAAATATAGGGGTAGGATTCGACTACAATATTTCTCCAAAGTTTGAATTGAACCTTGAACCTATATTCAAATATCAAATGAATGCTTTCAATGGAAACACGAGTAATGTAAATCCTTATTTCTTTGGGGTGTATTCTGGTTTCAGCTTCAAATTCTAAACCTACAAGGAAGGGTTTCTTAATTCCTTCAGAATCAAATCATAGGTTTCCTGTCTAACAGCTCTTTTGTCTTCCTGGGTTTTTCCTTTGGTAGGAATAATTTCGTGAACTTTAGCCCTCATTTTCCCGGGACTTCCAGAGAAAAACGTATAGGAAAACCGCTTCTTGTTATCATGAAATGTAATTGGCACTACAGGGATTTGATGATCTATCGCCAACCTGAAGGCACCTTCCTTAAAAATGGTGAGTTCCAGGTTTTTATCTTCGGGAACTCCTCCTTCCGGAAAAATACAAATGCTGTTTCCCTGTTTTAACCTGCGCTGCGCCTCTTCAAATACCTGAAATTTACTGCGTTGACTATTTCTGTCTACCAAAATACAGGTTCGCCGGTAGAAATATCCAAAAAGCGGAATTTTTGTAAGCTCCTTTTTTCCTACAAAAACAAATGGATGGTCTATCACCGTTAACATTAACATTATATCTATTATG
>JAWOHC010000193.1:0-5480 GCA_046496275.1 Gillisia sp. | reverse complement strand
AAACATTTTTGTTAAAGTTGAAACCACTCCTCCAGTGGGCATTCCGAAGAGATTTATAAAAATAAATCTTGCTTTTATAATTTTTTAAATTATACTGATAATTAAAGTGTTCTGAAAAAAAAATCGAATTATTACTAAATGTTTATCGGTTAATTGAAAACAAGTCTTGTTTCCTGCAGTTACGCCAAAGGCAGAACGATCTTGATTCTTTACCGGACATTACTGTTTTTAAAACGTAATAGTCAAGTGCATATATCACCTAAAGCACTACTTTAGGTGATATATGCACTTGTCTGTATTTCTGTTCATTAGGCTTTTATGAAAAGCTTATTCTTCGTGCACAACTTCTTCCATAGTGTGATAAACGTTTTGGACATCATCGTCTTCCTCCAAACGTTCCAGAAGTTTCTCTACATCTGCAGCTTCCTCTTCAGAAAGTTTTTTTGTAACCTGAGGAATTCTTTCAAATCCGGAAGAAAGAATTTCAATATTTCTGTGTTCCAGTTCTTTCTGAATAGATCCGAAACTTTCAAAGGGAGCGTAGATAAGGATATCATCTTCATCCTGAAATATCTCCTCTGCGCCAAAGTCTATCAATTCCAGCTCCAGTTCTTCGGGGTCCAAACCTTCTGCATGTATCCTGAAATTACAGGTATGGTCAAACATAAATTCCACAGATCCTGAAGTACCCAGATTCCCATCGGCTTTGCTAAAGTGCATCCTAACATTGGCTACGGTCCTGTTGTTATTATCGGTTGCAGTTTCTACCAACACGGCGATTCCATGGGGAGCATAGCCTTCAAAAAGAACAATCTTATAATCGCCCTGGCTTTTGTCGCTGGCGCGTTTTATAGCACGTTCCACATTTTCCTTGGGCATGTTGATGCTTTTGGCATTCTGGATCACTGCCCGTAACCTGGAGTTTGCATCTGGATCCGGACCGCCTTCCTTAACCGCCATCACAATATCCTTTCCAATTCTGGTAAACGCTTTGGCCATCGCAGACCAGCGTTTCATTTTTCGTGCTTTTCTAAATTCGAATGCTCTTCCCATAAAAAATTAAATCTGTTGTAAAAATAAAAAAAACGTTCCATTTTTTAACTAAAAAACGGAACGTTGGATTGTTTTAATTTTAGTATTTAATCCGCGTTTACAATTGCTTCTATTGCATTGGCCATTTTAAAATCTTTTTCGGTCACCCCGCCGGCATCATGGGTGGTTAATTTTATCTCCAATTGGTTATATACGTTGGACCAGTCCGGGTGATGTTGTTGCGCTTCGGCTTCAAAGGCAATACGTGTCATCAGGGTAAAAGCTTCTTTAAAGTTCTCAAATTCAAAAGATGTATGGAGCGCATTTTCCAAATAATCCCATCCTTCCAAATTTTCCAGTTTATCGGTGATCTCCTTTTCGGTTAGTTTTTTCATTTTGTATAATTTTTAAATTAGTATCGGCTTTTTAAACCCTTAATTTCAATTTTTAAAGTTAAGGATATTAGGAATAAAAAGCGTTGTTCTTTTGTGGTTAATTATGTGCTAAGCTGGTGTGTTTTTAAATGATAATGGAAGCTTGAATCACATGATGTATAGAAACCTGGAGATTTTTTGGCAACAGATTATCTTTGGGCAAAACTGCTAAAAAGCGGTCGTAATTGGAGTCATAAACCTGTTTAAGAAGTGGGTTTTTATATCCCAAGACTTCCGCTATATCGGTTACAAGGTCGTGTTGGTGGGTAAGATCATTGCTTCCCAAATGAAAAACCCCTTGTTTTTTTCGGTTTATGAGGTAATGTACCTGCTGGGTCAATTTTGAAATTTCGGTAGCATTAATTACCACGTTTGGAAAAACCTCGAGCGGTTCTTCAAATTCTATTTTGTTTTTAATCTCCAGAACACGCGGGGAGTTTGCTCCAAAAACCATTGGCAATCGCAAAATATTGTATTTGTTGTTTGGAAGTCTTAACAAGGCATTTTCAATTTTAATCTTAAACCTTCCGTAGATACTCTGAGACAATGTTTTGTCATATTCATAGGAGGGATAATTGGTGAACCCGTCAAAAACGTTGGCCGATGAGAGAAAGATCAACTTGCAATCATTCTTCAGCAGGTAATTGATAATAGAAAAATGGGTGCTTACCTGGGTGTTAAAATCTCCGCGAAGTGCCGAAATAATTATGGTGGGCTTTAGGTTCTCCAGTAAAATTTCAATATTCTCCAATTCCATATCATACTCAAAAAACTTTTGGTTTTTGCTGAATGACTGCGTGTTGGAATAATAGGTTCCGTAGGTATCAAAATAGGAGCAAAGCTCTTTATATAAGGCATTGCCTATAAAGCCGCTTGCTCCTAAGATCAAAATTTTTTTCAATAGTTTTATCCTTTATAAAAGGGCAATTTCACCTGTTTTGCAGGGATAGCTTTCTTCCGGATTTGTATAAAGATTTTTTCTCCGGTTTTAGCAATTTCAGATGGAACATATCCCATTCCTATACCTTTATCCAACGATGGTGACATGGTACCCGAACTTACAACGCCAATAATCTTGCCATTATCGTCCACAATATCGTAGCCGTGACGGGGGATTCCTCTTTCTTCCATTTCAAAAGCGATCAATTTTCGGGCAGGACCTTCTTCCTTTTCTTTTTTAAGATTTTCAGAGTTAACAAAATCCTTGGTGAATTTTGTGATCCACCCTAGACCTGCTTGGATAGGGGATGTAGTGTCATCGATATCATTTCCGTAAAGGCAAAATCCCATTTCCAAACGCAAGGTATCCCGGGCGGCAAGGCCTATTGGTTTAATGCCAAATCCGGCTCCGGCTTCCATGACCTTTTCCCAGATTTGAACAGCATCTTCATTTTTGAAATAAATCTCAAAACCACCGCTTCCGGTATATCCGGTTGCAGATATTATTACATTCTCGACTCCAGCAAATTCAGCCACTTCAAAGGTATAAAATTTCATGTTCGCAAGATCTACCTGTGTTAAAGATTGCATAGCCTCGGCGGCTTTTGGCCCCTGAATGGCCAGCAGGGAATACTCCTCAGAAAGGTCCCGCATCGTAGCATCCATGGAATTGTGTTGGGCAATCCAGTTCCAATCTTTTTCGATATTGGAAGCGTTTACAACCAGTAAATATTTTTCCTCCTGAATCCTGTAAATAATCAAATCGTCCACGATCCCGCCATTTTCATTTGGCATACAGGTGTATTGCGCCTTCCCGTCTATAAGTTTTGAGGCATCATTGGTACATACTTTTTGAATAAGCTCCAGCGCATGGGGTCCCGTGAGAAGAAATTCCCCCATGTGGGAAACATCGAAAACCCCCAGGGCTTTGCGTACGGTTTCATGTTCGATAGTTACTCCTTCGTATGAAACAGGCATCATGTATCCTGCAAAAGGAACCATCTTCGCGTTTAAAGATGTATGTATGGCATTAAGAGCGACTTCTTTCATCTGTAGATATTTATTTTTTTTTATTGGTCTCCCGAGCTATCGGGAGCAACATCCAAATAATCATTTTCCTGTGTGAGAAATTTTATTCTCATGGATGTTTTATTTGATTAAAAATTTGAGCAAATTTATTTAATTCAGGCTGATTATAGCCCCATTTAAACAGTTTTTATTAAGAATTTGTTATGTGAGAGCATTTGGGGATAGGAAGTTTTATATTTGTAGTGCTTATTTTAAAAATACCTCTATGAAGATTTTTGATGTTGCACAACTTGCAGAAGCAGACAGAGTAACCATTGTAACGGAAGGAATTACTTCTGAAATGCTTATGGAACGAGCTGCTACACTTGTTTTTAATGAAATTCATTCCAGGTTGCAAGGTGCTAAAATTCCGTTAAAAATATTTTGCGGTATTGGAAATAATGGGGGAGATGGCCTTGTGATAGGCAGGTTATTGATTGAATATGGGTATGACGTAACAATCTATGTGGTTAATTACAGCAATACGCGCTCTGAAGATTTTTTAGCCAATTACAAAAAAATCAAAGAGGTGGCTTCCTCGTGGCCTATCCTGTTAACAATTAAAGATGATCTTCCGGATTTAAAGGAAACAGATTTTATTATCGATGCCATTTTTGGAATTGGACTCAACAGGTCCCTGGATGAATGGGTGGGGGATTTGGTAAAACACATCAATGCTATTGGGGCTTTTATACTTTCCGTAGACATGCCTTCCGGTCTTTTTTCAGATAAGATTCCCTCAGAAAATGACGCGGTTATAAAGGCTAATTTCACACTCTCTTTTCAAGCTCCAAAACTGATTTTTTTCCTGCCGCAAACTGCCGATTTTGTTGGCGATTTACAGATATTGGATATTGGCCTGGACAGGGAATTTCTGCATAAAGCGCCGGCCGTAGCCCAGCTTATAGATAAAAATGAAGCTATTGGCCTATATATTCCGAGGAAAAAAAATTCCCATAAAGGAGATTATGGACATTCCTTAATTATAGGTGGTAGTTACGGAAAGATTGGAAGCATCGCTTTAACGGGTACTGCGGCATTGCGAACCGGTGCTGGATTAGTAACCTTCTTTTCTCCAAAATGCGGATACCAGGTACTGCAAACGGTTTTGCCGGAAGCCATGGTCATCACAGATATTGATGAAAATGAGCTTAGCACTATTGAATTTGATTTGGAACCGGATGTTATTTGTTTTGGAATGGGAGCAGGAACATCATCAGGTTCTTTAAATGCTTTTAAGCAATTGCTGAAGGAAACTTCAAATCCAATGGTAATTGATGCCGATGGTTTAAATATGCTTTCAAAAGAAAAGGAATTGCTGAAATTATTGCCCAAAAATTCTGTCTTGACTCCTCACCCAAAAGAACTGGAACGACTTATAGGGAAATGGAAAGATGATTTTGAAAAATTGGAAAAGGCAAAGAAATTCACCAAAAAGCATAAGGTGATCCTGGTTATTAAAGGGGTTTTTACCTTTACTATTTCAGGAGATGATATGTACATCAATACTACGGGAAATCCCGGAATGGCTACCGCAGGTTCCGGAGATGTGCTTTCCGGAGTGATTACGGGGCTAATTTCCCAGAAATACGATCCTTTAAAAGCGGCGATATTCGGAGTGTATTTGCATGGGAGGGCAGGCGATATTATGGCAGATGAAAAGAGTTACCAGGGAATGATCTCGGGAGACATTGCGGCAAATATTGGCCGTGCATTTCTAGATTTATTTAAAAATGATTCCCAAATGGAATAAATTGCAAAATATTAAATTAATTTAGCAATCGTTTAACAGCAGATTCCTGTTCATTATTTCTGTTTTTTTGAATGGGACAATGGGAAATTTCCTGTAAAAACCCGATAAAACCAAAACCAACCGAATGTTTATGGATTCCAATCATTATATAAGTTCTGCGGTTCTCGACCTGTATGTGCTTCAGGATATTATCACCAATAAAAGAAAACTGGAGCTTAGCGAAGAATCCAGGCTGAATATTGAAAAATCGAGAA
>JAWOHC010000124.1:0-23933 GCA_046496275.1 Gillisia sp. | reverse complement strand
CCCTTTGTGGTTAAAGAAAGCACCCTTCCACATTTTCATAAAAAAGTAACTTTTGAATTTTCTGAAACTAAAAAATGAAACGCACCAATAAAGAATTACTGGGAAAAGGATTAAGATACCTTGCCGGTGCTCTCGCCTTAACATTGATAGGTTCCTCTGTTTTATATACCGCGTTTAATAACCGGGAGCATCCGTTTTATATCGCGGTTCTTATTTTAGGGCTTCTGGCGTGCGCAGGGGCTATTTTTCTAATGTTTAAAGGAATTAATACCCTGATGAAAGCATTGTTTGACTGATATTTGATAAGCTTTTATTTAAACCCTTAACTAAATATCCATCAACGCGGGCTTTTACACTTCATACGCTTGTAGAAAAACCCACTGCTTATTTTGAACATTAAGGCAAAAAAAAATCCCCATTTTTCAATGAGGATTTTTTTTGAGCGGGAGACCGGGTTCGAACCGGCGACATTCAGCTTGGAAGGCTGACGCTCTACCAACTGAGCTACTCCCGCAAGGATACTGCAAATATAACCGTTAAATTTTTTAAGTTCCAAAAAAAATCATAGCTTTTTTAAAAAATGATATCCCTTGATCACATAACCATGATTCATATAGAACTTATGCGATTTAAAATTTTGCACGTAACTATTTAGTTCTGAAGTCTCACAGCCTTTTTTCCCGGCATATTCAAAGATAAATTCGAATATCTGTTTCCCAAAACCCCGATTCTGATACTCTGATTTAATAAAAACATGATCAGGTTCACAGGATTTTCCCGCATAATGACGTGTCATAAACCAAAGTCCGAAAACACCTATTAACTCCTCCCCTAAATACACTCCAAAACACTCATAATTTTGATCAAACATCTCCAGAAAACGAGCTTCAAGAAGTGCCTCATCTGTTTGAAAATCACCAAGTTCCATCACAAATGGCAGTACCAGATGTAGATCTTTTTTTAAAATCTTGTTAAATGCCAATTCCATCCTAGGGTTTTCTGCGAAATTAGTCATAATTTTAGCTATTCAAATAATTTATAATTAACATACCTTTTACAAGAGCATTACCTAGAATTTGATTTGTAAAAAGAATGATTCAAATGCACTGTAAACAGGTCAATAATAAAATAAAAATTTACTTATGAAATGAGCATAACGGAAACACGATACAAAATCCGATGAAGTTATGCGAATTACATATGACCATTTAAAAACAATAAAAAAACACTTATGAAAGTTAAATCCGGAAAAGCGCAAGACCTAATAGATACTAAAAATTTAGAAGATCGTCGAATATTTTTATGGGGCGAAGTAGACGGCAAAACAGCAAAACATGTTGTAGAACATTTATTATACTTAGATTCTGAATCGGATAAGGAAATCCAGTTTTTCATCAATAGCCCGGGAGGTTTTGTAACCGATGGTTTTGCTATGTATGATACGATGGTCTCTTTAAAAAGCCCGGTTTCAACAATTTGTTCAGGCCTGGCAGCATCTATGGGTTCTATTCTTCTTTCAGGAGGGACTAAAGGGCGAAGATTTATTCAGCCTATGGCAAAAGTAATGATTCATCAACCAAGTGGAGGAGCACGAGGACAGGCTTCCAATATTGAAATTCAGGCAGCCGAAATTTTAAAGATCAGGGATTTAAGCGCTAAAATACTTGCCGAAAATTGTGGCCAGACTATCGAGAAAGTTTTAAAAGACTTTAACCGGGATTACTGGATGGATGCAGATGAATCCATTAAATATGGAATTGTGGATGGCATTTTTAAAAAATAAGAACTGATGAGTCTGGAAATAAAACATAAAGAAAGTACCACAAGGGGCATGATCTACATGGAAGATGCCTCTGGTATAACTTCAGAACTCACCTACACAAAAAAGGAGAATGGGATTTTAATTATTGACCATACTCAAACAAGAACAGAACTTGAAGGCAAAGGGCTGGCATCCATGCTTGTGAAACACAGCGTGGAATTTGCCCGTAAAAACAACTATAAAATCGATCCTTTATGTCCTTTTGCCGAAGTTCAATTTGATATTAATAAGGATTTCCGGGATGTTCTGGTTAAATAAATTTCATTTTTAAATTGAGCATCACTTTAAATATTCGAAGGATACCGGCTGCTGAAACCTACGCGGTTCGCCAACCGGTTTTACGTCCGGGAAGGCCGTTGTCCGAATGTATTTTTGAAGGAGATTTATCCCCGGAAACCTTCCATCTTGGATACTTTAGAGATGAGGATTTAACAGGAGTTGCAAGTTTTATGAAAAAGGAGAATCCTGTTTTTTTTCAGCCATTTCAATATCAATTGAGAGGAATGGCTGTACTACCAGATTTTAAAGGTAAGGGAATAGGTGCCGCCTTATTAAAAGCAGGTGAAGCAGAATTACGAAAACTCGATGCTTCGGTATTGTTATGGTTTAATGCCCGTAATTATGCCGTAGGTTTTTATGAGAAATTTGGGTATAAAACCATTGGAATAGAATTTGATGTTCCAGGAGTATGTCCCCATATTGTGATGTTTCAGCAGTTGTATGTTGAAGAAAAGATGGATTATGAACCTTTCATTCCACATAAATAGAGGGAAGCTAATAACAGGAATCATTTTTCTGTCAATATTGGTATGTGGCTGCCGGAATGAGAGTAAGGAAGATCAGGAATTCGCAGAAGATCTCAGAAAAGGAATCGTGATTTCCATGGGTTCTTCTGAAGAACTCGAACCAATACTTTATAATTCAACAAATGTTCAATTATTCCACAAAGATTCGGTAACCGCATTTTACCTTGAGCGCGACTTTAAGCCGGCCTGGACCAATATCAATTTCAGAAATTCACTTATCGACACTTTAAAAAATGTCCATTCTCAGGGACTCTACTTCAAGGATTACCATGGGGAAAAACTGGAAAAACAACTTTTGGACCTTGCCTACCTTGACAAAAAGCAATTGAGTGAATTTGATATGTTGCTTACAGATGCTTTTTTTAAATTCATGGAACATTTATATAATGGAAAAGTTGATCCTAAAAATTTGCATCGGGTGTGGGATGTTCCCAAAAAACAGCCCAGCAAGCTAAAACTCCTGGAAGCCGCCGTAAGAGAAAATAACCTGGAAATTGCGCTAAGCCAATTAAGGCCGACACATCCTGTATATAAAGGTTTAATAGCTGCCGAAAAAGAATACCGAAAGCTAAAAGAGGATACTGAGGATTTTAAGAAGATTGAAAAAGGAGCGTTGATAAAACCCGGAAACCAGGACCAACGCATGCAGGATATTCAATTCCGGCTTTTACACCTGGGGTATTTAAATTCCCTTAAAATAGGTGGTTCCCACTACGACAATGAAACTGTAGATGCCATAAAAAAAATCCAGGAAGACTATGGGCTTTTGTCAGATGGAATAATTGGGAATAAAACGATTGATCTTCTCAATAAGGGCTATGAGGATCGTTATGATCAAATCCTGGTCAATCTCGAGAGATGGAGATGGTTTCCGCGGGATTTGGGGTCGCATTATATTCTCGTTAATATCGCCAATTTCAAGCTTCAGGTGGTAAGAGAAAAGGATACTATTAGCACCCATAAAACCATCGTTGGCAGAGTCTCCCGCAATACACCAATATTTTCAGAAGAAATCAACCATCTTATTTTTAATCCCAGCTGGACAATCCCACCTACAATCAAAAATAAAGATGTAATTCCCGGAGTTCGGAATAACCCGAATTACCTTAGAAACAAAAATATCAATGTTTATAATAGTAAGGGTGAGAAACTGAATCCTTCAAATATAGACTGGACAAAAAGTGAAGTTAGATCTTTTACCTATATGCAACCACCGGGAAGCACAAATCCCCTGGGAAAAGTAAAAATCATGTATCCTAATCGATATATCGTATATCTACATGACACTCCATCTCAATCCATTTTCGAACAGAATTCAAGAGCACAAAGTTCGGGTTGTGTACGGGTAGAAAATGCAGTTGATTTGGCTAAATACCTCCTGAAAGACCAACCCGAATATTCTTCAGAGGCGATAGAATCCATTATTGAAAAAGGAGCTATCAAAAGGGTCAATATGAAACAAAAGGTTGAGATCCATCATTTTTACTGGACCGCATGGCGGGAAAATGGAGAAACCATTTTTACAGATGATATCTACAACTATGATGATGTAATTCTTAAAGCCTTAAAAAAGGCATCCTAAACCCTTATCATTTCAGACTTTTCAGCATAATTCTTATCGGAAGAATGAATGTATAAAACCGATTTATTTTTAATCACATCGATGATTTCCTGGGTTAATCCAGTTGGTAAAGCAGGGCAGCCGTAGCTTCTCCCCAATCTTCCCACATTGCTAATAAATTCCGGGTTTGCATATTTTGCTCCATGAACAACCACATAGCGATCTCGTGCTTTGGAATTAAACTCCTCTTCCATTCCATCAATGAACATGGAATACCCATTTCCACCGTAATACGTTTCGGCAGTCACAAAAAATCCAAGGGAGCTTTGTAACGAATTGACCGTATTGGAAAATTTAGTAGCAAACTCTTCCCCGGTATTTTTGCCGTGAGCAACAAGGTTATGAAAAAGCACTTTATTATTTTTCATATCAAGAACCCACATTCTTTTTTTGGTGGAAGAAAGACTAAAATCAATAATGGTAAGAATTTCTTTATCGAAAAGTTTTTTATCTGAAAGTTTATAATATCCCATCATTCCATTTTTAAAACTTTTAAGGTTAGGAACATTGGGGTTATTTTCCACAAAAACATCATACAATTGATTAATTTCCACATCTAGTGTACTATTTTCATTTGTAATTTCAAGAAGGGTTTCCGGTACTAACGGGATTTCAGAATTATTATGTCCGTCTGTGGTAGTGTAGGCAAAGGTTGCAGTTAAAACGGCAATCACGGTCAATATTTTATACGTCATATTTGGGAAAAAAAATTAATCATTTGTTAAATAACTGCAAATAGGATACCAACGTACAAAAAATTAATTTCACACAGACCCTGATTAAAGACAAATCCAATTTAAATCTGTACGAATGTTAAATACTAACAATCAGCGATTTAATTAAAAATTTCTTCCAGCTACCATGATAACAACGAGTGTTTTTTTATTTTATTTCCCCCAATTGAATAAAAATTTATTGAATTCGTAATACACGGCATTATTTAACAGTTTAACCTTCATTAATATTTTAACCCGGAAGGAATGGAAGAAAAAAAGAACTTTCTAAAGCTTTAGAAAAAGTATTGGCAAGGTTATTAAGTACTGCAAATTATAGTTTATATATTTACAGCTTATAAAATTATAGTTATGGAAAAGAAAGTGATATTATTGATTTTAGATGGATGGGGAATCACTCAGGATCCGAAAGTTTCTGCGATTGCACAGGCTAATACTCCTTATTTTGATTATTTGATAAAAACATATCCCAACGCCCAACTTCTTACCCATGGAGAAAATGTTGGATTGCCAGATGGACAAATGGGAAATAGTGAAGTTGGACATATGAATCTGGGTGCGGGCCGGATAGTTTACCAGGATTTGGCCAAAATAAATATGGCTGTAGCGAATAACAGCCTAATCAATGAACCAATTTTGGAACAGGCATTTAATTATGCCATTCAAAACAACAAACCCATACATTTTATGGGGCTTTTAAGCGATGGTGGTGTGCACTCTCACATTGATCATTTAAAGGGATTATTAACCGCTGCAAACGAATTTGGGGTAAAGGAAAAATATGTTCATGCATTTACAGATGGCCGTGACGTTGATCCAAATTCCGGAAAGGGCTTTGTTGCTGAATTAGAAGAACATTTAAATAAAACCGGTAGCAAATTAGCCAGTGTTATAGGCAGGTATTTTGCGATGGATCGTGATAAACGTTGGGAACGGGTACAGAAAGCCTATGAGCTGATCGTTTCAGGAAAGGGTAAGAAAACCCAAAATGTGCTGGAAGCTATTCAGGAAAGTTATGACAATAAGGTAACCGATGAGTTTATAGAGCCAATTGTGCTAACCAACGAAGATGGAACCCCGGTTGCTACCTTAAAAAACGATGAAGTGGTGATCTTTTTTAATTTTAGAACCGATCGCGGAAGACAACTTACCGAGGCGCTTACTCAGCAGGATTTCCCGGAATTCAACATGAAAAAGATGCCCTTATATTTTGTTACACTTACAAAATATGACGACTCGTTCACAAATATCAATACTGTTTTCAAAAAGGATAATTTAAAAACCACGTTAGGTGAGGTTTTGGAATATATGGGCAAAACCCAGATTCGAATTGCAGAAACAGAGAAATACCCCCACGTAACCTTTTTCTTTTCCGGCGGAAGAGAAAAGCCCTTTAAAGGTGAAAAACGAATCATGTGCAGTTCTCCCAAAGTTGCAACCTATGATTTGCAACCTGAAATGAGCGCTAATGAAATCGTAGAGAAGATCGTTCCGGAAATAAATTCACAGTCTGCCGATTTTATTTGTCTGAATTTTGCAAATCCGGATATGGTAGGCCATACAGGGAATTTTCAGGCAGCCATCAATGCCGTGGAAGCGGTGGATAAGTGCACCAAGGCCGTAGTAGAAGCAGCTATTGAAAATGATTATAGCGTGTTGATCATTGCCGATCATGGAAATAGTGAAATGATGATAAATCCGGATGGTTCTGCAAATACAGCTCACACAACAAACCCGGTCCCCCTTATATTGGTAGACAAGGATGTAAAATCTATAAAAAGCGGTAATTTAGGAGACATTGCACCGACTATCCTAAAATTGATGGGAATTACAAAACCCGAATTAATGACACAACATCCATTAATTTAACGATGAAATGTGCGTACCGGAATCCCGGCACAAACACCAATGAACCCGCCTGCCAGCAGGCAGGAAAATGCGAATTACTCCCAATAGCTATCTGGGATACCAATAAAAAACAATAAAACACATATGAAAATGAGTTTATACCTTTTAATCCTCACTATTATCTTGTCTTGTGGAAACAAGAGTGACACCTCTAAAATCGAAGAAACACAACCTGAAGAAGTTTTGATTCAGGCTGAAATTGAAGACGAAGAAGAGTATGATGACCAACCAATATTGATTGGAAAATTTACAAAAGAAGATCTACAGCAAGCCCCTTATGCCCGATGGTTCAATACCAGGTACACCAATTTTAATCCTTCCGATGAGGCCATGGAAACGATCAAAAATAACATTTCAGAATATGAAATAATGGCGTTTATGGGAACCTGGTGCGCAGACAGCCGAAGGGAAATCCCCAAACTTTTTAAGATGCTGGACGAGGCAGGTTATGACCTATCAAAACTTACAATTGTAGGTGTAGATATGAATAAAGTAACTCCGGAGAAACTCGAGGCCGACTGGAATATTGACTGGGTGCCCACCTTAATTTTCATGAAAGATGGCAAAGAAGTCAATCGTTTTGTGGAATATCCAAGAACTTCCATTGAGGAAGACATTGCCAACATCGTTTCTGGAAAGGAATACAATCATTCGTATTTTAATTAATGCTATTCCCTTAAAAATCAATGCTCTAAAAATAGGGTAAAAGCATTTTTCTTGTTAATTTTGAAATTATGTCTAAACAGTTGACGATTGCAGTAGATTTTGACGGAACAATTGTAGAAAACCGGTTTCCAAAAATTGGAAAACCGATTTTATTTGCTCTGGAAACCATGAAGAAATTGCAGGAAGAAGGGCATCTTCTAATTTTATGGACCTATAGATCCGGAACTGAATTACAGGAAGCTGTTGCCTTTTGCAATTCCAAAGGAATCTATTTCTACTCGGTAAACAAAAGTTATCCGGAGGAAGAATATGATCATTCCATCAGCAGGAAAATTCAGGCAGACATTTTTATAGACGACAGAAATATTGGAGGATTGCTTGGTTGGGGGGAAGTTTATTTTAAATTAAGCAAAGAATCTTTAGACAAAGAAAAAAAGATCCTTCAGAACAAAAAATCAAAAAAGAGCTTATTTGGCTTGTTTAAATCTAACTTATGATAATTACAAAAACAAGGGAAGAAATAGAATTGATGCGGGAAAGCGCTTTGGTGGTTTCCAGAACCCTTGGCATGATCGCTTCAGAAATAAAACCAGGAATCACAACCCTCCATCTGGATAAAATGGCAGAGGAATTTATACGGGAGCAAGGAGCGATTCCCGGGTTTTTAGGACTATATGATTTTCCGAATTCGCTTTGCATGAGTCCAAATGCACAGGTTGTCCATGGGATACCAAACAATACTCCCCTGGTTGAGGGAGACATTATCTCCATAGATTGCGGAGCCCTCAAAAATGGATTTTACGGAGATCACGCCTATACCTTTGGAGTAGGAGAAATTTCAGAAGACACAAAAAAATTATTACAGGTAACCAAGGAATCGCTTTATATTGGAATAGACGAATTTCGGGTTGGTAACAGGGTTGGCGATGTTGGGTTTGCTATTCAAAAATATTGTGAAGCGCATGGATATGGAGTTGTTCGTGAACTGGTAGGTCATGGATTGGGAACAACAATGCACGAAGATCCGGAAATGCCAAATTACGGTAAACGTGGACGTGGAAAGAAATTTATTGAAGGAATGGTGGTCGCTATTGAACCTATGATCAATTTAGGAACAAAAAATATCAAACAGCTTAAAGATGGCTGGACAATACTTACTGCAGATAATAAGCCAAGCGCTCATTTTGAGCATAATGTGGCACTAATAGATGGAAAACCGGAGTTGCTTTCCACCTTTAAATATATCTATGACGCATTGGGTATGGTAAGTACCGAAGAAGATAAATTCAGGGCAAAAGTATATGATTAAGAACTATCGTCAGGAACAATGGAAAACCTTGCATAAAGATGTCTGGCAAGACAGATTTGTGTATAAGGTATCCAGTTATGGCCGTATTTTAAGCTTTGTGAAGAATCCCGAAGGAGAATTTATTAAGGGCGGAAAAACGGCAGGCTACCTTTCTTTTGTGGTAAATCTTAAAAGTGGAAAGAAGAAAAATTATTATTTCCATAGGATCATAGCTGAATTATTTGTTCAAAAAGCAGCCGATGCAGAGTTTGTAATTCACAAGAATTATGAGAAACATGAGAATGAGGCAAACAATCTGGCCTGGGCTACAAAGGCCGAGTGGGTTCAACACCAATATGGCAATCCCAGTGTTCAGGAAAATAAGCTGAAACGGAAATTGAGAAAAGTAACCTCCTATTCCAAGTTAACCTATTCTCAGGCAGTGATCCTTAAAAAGAAATTACTTGATCCCAACCGCAAAACCAGGATCAGGATTTTAGCCAAACAATTTGGGGTTTCAGAAATGCAATTGTACAGGATCAAATCCGGAGAAAACTGGGGTGACATCAAGGTATGATAAAACAGCTTTTTAAACTCACTTTAAATTCCATTCCACGTCCGCTCCTGATAAGATTGAGTTATTTGGCGAAACCCGTTCTTGAGTTCGCCTTAAAAGGATCAACCTATGTGGATCCTATTGACGGGAAAAGCTTCCGGAAATTTTTGCCCTATGGGTATGAGAATCAGCGGGAAAATGTGCTTTCCCCTTCTACGCTTTCCCTGGAACGCCACAGGGTTTTATGGTTGTATCTTAAAAATGAAACCGATTTTTTTTCCGAAAAGCTGAAGGTTTTACATTTTGCGCCGGAACAGGCATTTTATAAACGATTTCGGAAACTTGCCAATTTGGATTATACCACTACCGATTTAAATTCGCCGCTCGCCGATGTAAAAGCGGATATTTGTGACTTGCCTTTTGAAGATAATACCTACGAATTCATACTTTGCAACCACGTTTTAGAACACATTCCAGATGACACCAAAGCGATGCAGGAAATCTACAGAGTCCTTAAGCCCGGAGGAACCGCCATTTTACAAATTCCGCAGGATTTAAACAGGGAATTCACATTTCAGGATGACAGCATAACTTCACAAAAGGAACGGGCCAAAATATTTGGACAATATGACCATGTTAGAATTTATGGAAAAGATTTTTTTCAAAAATTAAGAACTATAGGTTTCGAGGTTGAAGAACTGAATTATAGTTCCAGGTTAACTTCTGCGGAAATCGATAAATATCGCCTTGCTAAAGGAGAAATCATACCTGTTTGCACCAAACCTTCATTCAACGTTTAAAGCGTCCTTAAATCCCTGTGAAGTATAAACCTCCACATCTTTATCTGCGTCTGTATAAATAAAATATACATCCACATTTTTGAGGTTCTTCAGCATTTCTTTAGATTTTTCAAAACCCATGGCCATAAAGGCGGTAGCATATCCATCTGCCAATGCACAATTCTCTGCCAAAACAGAAACACTTAGTAAATTGCTTTTTTCAGGTTTTCCGCTTAAAGGGTTTATAGTATGCACAAAACGTTCTCCGGTGGCGCTATCTATCTTGAATTTTCTATAATTTCCAGATGTGGCCATCGCCCTGTTTTCAAGCTTCAAAGTGGCCTGAAGCGTTCTGTCCCCTTCGCTTTGTAGCGGATTATCTATAGCTACTACCCAAGGTTGTTCCCTCCCTTTATTGATCCCTTTCGCAACAAGCTCTCCTCCAAGTTCAATTAAATAATCTTCTACATTTTTACTGTCTAGAAAGCGGGCAATTACATCTACTGTAAATCCCTTTGCGATGGCATTAAAATCGATATAGATCCCGGGGTGTTGCTTCCTGATGATATTATCTGAAGTTAGTTCGAGTTTATTAAAACCAACATACTGCACTAGCGAATCGATCTCTGAAGGGTTAAATCCCTCCAGATTTTTATCAGGCCCAAAGCCATATGCATTCACAAGATTACCAACCGTAGGATCAAAATACCCATCACTTTCCTTATATATTTTTTTTGAATACTGAAAAACTTCTCTGAAATTTTCATCAACCTTTATTTCTGTTAAGCCTGAATTGATCCTTGAGATATCTGAATCATCCTGATAGGTACTCATAGACTTATTTATAACACTAAATATAGAATCTAAACTCTTATCCAAATTCAATTTTTCGGGATGAACTAATTTAAGCTGATAGGTGGTCCCGAGGGCTTTTCCTGTATAAATTTGTTCATAGGGCCCTTCTTTGTCACACCCGGTAAATACAAATGCGAAAAAGCTTATAACAATTAGAAATCGACTTTTAAATCTCTTGTAATCCGTCATAATTCACGATATAATTTTCATTTTTTGTAATTGGCAACTCATAATCTTTGGAATTGGCAAGACCAACCCCGGCATAAAAGGTCCTTGCATTAAATTTAAGGGCATGTTCCTTAATACCTTCCATAAATATTAGGTCGAAATTTTTAGGGTCATCGGGATAAAGAATTGCTCTTACCACTACAAAATGGAGCTTCTTTTCTTTTAAGGCTACAAATTGCGGATTGGCTTTTAACTCACTTTTGATTCCCAAAAATTCATATCCCTGATCTTCGAGATCCTTCCCAACGATATTCATCGCCAGGTTGTGAAGTTCCTGTTTGTTCAGCTCATCTTTCATATGCAGATTCTTAATGTTTTTTTTAACAGTCCCCAGATAGCTCGGGAGCAATTCGGAATTCCTCACCGGTGTTTGTATCGGGGTACCGATATGTTCATTTCATAACAAGTTCTAAAATACGAATATTCCAGCAGTGCTAATTGGAATTTGTAGTAATAAAAATGGACCTGCTGAAATTTCAGCAGGTCCATTTGTTGTTATATCTTAATTATATATTATCCTCCAAAATCATCAAATCTTACATTTTCCGGCGGTACTCCATAATCGTCTGTCATTTGTTGAACAGCCTTATTCATAAGCGGAGGTCCACAGAAATAATATTCAATATCTTCAGGATCTTCGTGAAGTTTCAAATAGTTATCAATAACGACCTGGTGAATAAAACCAACAAAACCATCCCCTTCATCTTCGATATCTTTTTTAACCTTCCAGTTATCCTCTTCCATAGGTTCCGATAAGGCTAAATAAAATTTAAAGTTAGGGAAATCTTTTTCCAAAGCTCTGAAATGCTCAGTATAGAACAATTCCCGTTTAGAACGTCCACCATACCAGAAAGTAACTTTTCTTCCGGATTTCACAGTACGGAAAAGATGATATAAATGCGAACGCATTGGAGCCATTCCAGCACCACCACCTACATATAACATCTCGGATTCACTTTCATTGATAAAGAATTCTCCGTAAGGTCCTGAAATAACCACTTTATCCCCTTCTTTTCTGGAAAAAATAAAAGAAGATGCAATTCCTGGATTCACATCCATCCATCCATTTGTAGCTCTGTCAAAAGGAGGTGTTGCAATACGCACATTCAACATAATCTTTCTTCCTTCTGCTGGGTAAGAAGCCATTGAATAGGCACGTTCTACAGTTTCCTTATTTTTCATGGCCAAAGGCCATAATTTAAATTTATCCCATTCGTCCTTGAACTTTTGGGGATCTCCGGGATGCTCTTCTGGATGGGCAACAATATCCATATCCTTGAACTGAACCTCACAGGGAGGAATTTCAATTTGGATATATCCACCTGCTTTATAATCCATATCCTCAGGAATTTCAACAACAAATTCCTTGATAAAAGAGGCAACGTTGTAATTACTTACCACGGTAGCTTCCCATTTCTTAATTCCAAAAACCTCTTCGGGGATTTGGATTTTCATATTCTCTTTTACCTTTACCTGGCAACCAAGCCGCCAACCGTTGGCGATTTCTTTCCTTGTAAAGTTAGGCTCTTCAATTGGCAGAATTGTACCACCACCTTCAGAAACTATGCATTTACATTGTAAACAGGTACCTCCACCACCACAGGCAGAAGGTAGGAATAACTTGTTTTCACTTAAGGTTGAAAGCAATGTTCCACCGGAACCAACCTCGAGATCTTTTTCGCCGTTTATTTTTATTGTAACCGGTCCGGAAGGCACTAATTTTGCCTTGGCTCCCAATAACAGGGAAACCAGTAATAAAATTAATATCAGGAATATAATTACACTTGCGATAATAACTGTCATTATTTCTTTTTTTTATTAAATTTTGATACCCATAAAACTCATAAAACCAATTGCCATTAACCCACAAATAATGAAGGTTATCCCTAATCCCTTTAATGGACCAGGAACATTGGAATAGGCAATTTTTTCACGAATAGCTGCTATTGCCAGAATCGCAAGGAACCATCCAATTCCACTTCCAATACCGTACGTTATTGCTTCGCTTACCGCGCCAAATGCTTTTTGTTGCATAAAAAGTGATCCACCAAGAATGGCACAGTTCACCGCGATAAGTGGAAGGAAAATACCCAAAGCACCATATAATGCCGGGGCAAATTTTTCAACAATCATCTCTACCAATTGAACCATTGAGGCTATTACCGCAATAAACATAATAAAGCTAAGAAAACTTAGATCCATTGTTGCATATTCGGGATTTAACCAGGACAAGGCTCCGGGTGCCAGTAAATACTCATTTAACAAAAAGTTAATGGGTACAGTAATACCTAAAACAAATATTACCGCAGCTCCTAAACCAACAGCTGTCTTAACCGTTTTTGATACCGCCAGATAGGAACACATTCCAAGGAAGTAAGCAAAAATCATATTTTCAATGAAAATACTTCTTACAAATAAATTTACATAATCCATAATTCTAATTTTGCTGTTGAAATTTAGTTTTGTTCAATTAACTTACGGTTCCTTGCACGTTGCACCCATATAAGAATACCTACGATAATAAGGGCCATAGGGGATAACAACATCAAACCGTTGTTTTCATATCCAAAGGCGTAAAGTCCGGTAGATTCTGCCAAAGTAGCAGCTTTGTGACCCAACACTTCAAAACCAAACAATTTACCAGATCCCAGTAATTCCCTAAAGAATGCGACTATGATCAATATTACTCCGTATCCTGCAGCATTACCAATACCATCAAGGAACGATTTATAAACCCCGTTACCCAAAGCAAAGGCCTCGAGACGCCCCATAATAATGCAGTTGGTTATAATTAGTCCCACGAATACCGATAATTGTTTACTCACATCATAGGCATACGCTTTTAAAACCTGATCTACCAAAATAACCAGAGAAGCCACGATTATAAGTTGAACGATGATTCGAATCCTGTTTGGTATTAAATTTCGTAGAATTGAAACTATCATGTTTGAAAACGCCATTACAGCGGTTACGGCTATAGCCATTACAATAGCCGGTTCCAATTGAACTGTGATAGCTAATGCTGAACAAATACCCAATACCTGAACGGTAATAGGGTTATTGTCATCCAGTGGATCTGACAATAATTTTCTATTATTTTTGGATAGAAAATGTTCCCGTTCTGCCGTGTTGGAAAGGAATAAGATCATTTCTTTCTTTTTCGCCTCCTTGTCTACAGAAGTTGATATAATTTCTTTAGCCATAATTATTGAATTGCTACTTTAATTTCCTGTTGTTTTTTGAAATAAGGCAAATAGTGCTGAAGTCTTTCTGAAATCATATCAGAAACCCCGTCTCCGGTTATAGTTGCACCTGAAATAGCATCTACTTTAAAATCGGATTTATCTGTTGGATCTGGACTTCCTTTAACTACTGCAACTCCCATAAGATTTCCATTTTCATCAAAAATCTTCTCATCTGTAAATCGGTCACTAAACCAACCCTGAGTGATTTCGGCACCTAAACCAGGTGTTTCAGCCTTATGGTCAAAAATGGCTCCTTTTATAGTATTCACATCATCTTTAAGGGCAATATAACCCCAGATGGCATCCCATAAACCTTGCCCTCTAAGAGGAACGATGTAGTATTTCTCACCTTCTATATTAGCAAGATACAAAGGGAATACCTGCTCCTTTACCGGCTTTTTCAATTCCTTCCCCAGGTCTACCGTAAAGGCATTTGCTGCTTCATTAATACTGCCATCAGAATTCAGCGCCAGGGTTTCGGTAATGTATTGATTGTATATTGGTTCAGATTCTGACCTTTCTACTTCAACACCTACACTCGCAAGTATATTTTGCATTTTCTCCTGACGGACATTTTCATTTTGTAATGGCTGTAATGAAGTAGCTGTAAAAGCGAGTACGCTTCCAACTACCACAACCATTATAATAGCAAACATAAAAGTATACCCGTTGCTATTTGTATTTCTTACTGATTTCTCTTCCATAACTAAACTGCTGTTTTAATTTGTGTGATGCCAGATAAGCGTTTCTTTCTGCGCTTCACATTGGCCTCAATCACATAATGATCTATAACCGGTGCAAACACATTCATCAATAATATAGCTAACATAATCCCTTCGGGGTAAGCCGGATTAAAAATCCGTATCATCACCGCAAATAATCCTATTAAAAATCCATAGATCCATTTTCCTGTTACTGTTTGAGCACCAGAGACCGGATCGGTTGCCATAAATACAACCCCAAAGGCCAATCCTCCAACAATTAAATGTTGATACCAGGGGAAATTTGTAAGACTGTTACCCTCAACACCCATTGATGGTAAGGCATTAAAAATAAGTCCCATAAATGCGGCTCCTATAAATCCACTTAATATAATTCTCCAGCTCCCTACCTTGGTAAGTATAAGCAAGAGTGCTCCTACTAAAATAAAGATGGTAGAGGTTTCTGCAATAGATCCCGGAATTACTCCGGAAAACATATCCATCACGCTGTATTGCACATTTTCTCCGGCAGCAAGTGAACCTAAAATAGTTTCTCCAGAAACTGCATCCACACTGGTTGCTTCACTCACCCATACTTTGTTACCAGACATATATGTAGGGTATGCAAAGAAGGCGAAAGCCCGGGCCATCAAGGCCGGGTTTAAAATATTCATCCCAGTTCCTCCAAATGCTTCTTTTCCAATCACCACGGCAAACACCACGGAAATTGCAACCATCCACAATGGGATATCTATAGGCATGATCATTGGAATTAAAAGTCCGGTCACCAAATAACCTTCGTTTACTTCATGTCCTCTAATAATTGCAAAAAGAAATTCAAGACCTAAACCAACTCCGTAAGAAACGGCGATCATAGGAACAATTTTCCAGGCACCGTGCCCAAAAGCTTCCCAAAAACCAACTTCTGTTTGAATTTGTGACAGGTATTGATATCCTCCGTTCCACATTCCAAATATAAGAGCAGGTAACAAAGCCAAAACCACGGTAATCATGGTTCTTTTTAAATCTACCGCATCCCTCACATGAGCTCCTGTTTGAGTTGTGTGATTGGGAGTATATAAGAAAGTATCCAACGCGTTGATAGCAGGAGCATATTTCTCAAGTTTTTGTCCCCTCTGAAAGGGTTCTTTGAATTTATCTAATCGTTGTCTTATCCATTCCATAATAAAAAATATTTTAGCCTACTTCAGTAATCATTAAATCCAAGCCCAAACGAATTATTTCCTGAGCTTCTATTTTCGAGGTATTGACATAATCTATCAATGCAAAATCTTCAGGAACTACTTCATAGATCCCTAAATTTTCCATTTTCTCAATATCCCCTGCTATGCAAGCTTTTAAAAGTTGCATTGGGTAAATATCCATAGGAAAAACTTCTTCCATTTCTCCGGTAACTACTAAAGCCCGCTCCTCCCCGTTTAAATTGGTGGTAGGCGCATAAGTCTTATTAGGCATCAACCAGGTTAGGGATGTTTTTGAATTTGAATGAATATTGTTATACATGAAAGGTAACCAACCAAACATTCTGTACTGATTTCCTTCCGGAATAAGCGTGATCGAATTATGGTAAAAACCTACATATTGATTATTGGAAAGTTTATCTCCGGTAAGAACATCGCCAGAAATTATTCTAACACTGTCTTGCATTTGAGGAATAAGATCGGAAACATTTACGCCAATTTTGGTCTTGTAATACTTTCTGTCCTTTGCTTCACTCCCTGTAACCGCTATGGTTCGATCTGCGTGATATTCGCCTGTCAAAAAGACGTTTCCAATAATGGTTACATCTTCAGCTCCAACAACCCAAACTCTTTCCCCACTATTCAAAGGGTCAACTTTATGGATTTGCACTCCTACGTTTCCGGCAGGGTGTGGGCCTTTCACATGATGTAATTCTACTCCTTTTATTCCTTTAAGCATTGCTTCAGTACTTGCATCTACAGATAGGTGCACCTTACCAGAAGTCAATTTCTTTAAGGCATTGATTCCTTCCTGAAATGCCGCAATTTTATCCTTAAGAACAAAACCAAGATCGGCTGCCAAAGGTGCGGTGGTCACAGCTGAAATAAAAATTGCTTTTGGAGTATCTTTAGGATCTACAACAATGTCATAAGGACGCTGTTTGATAAAGGCTCCGCAGCCACTTTCAAAAATTCTGGACTTCACCTCCTCGGGACTTGCCATTTCGGCGTTCATCTTTCCAAAATCCTTATAGGAATCGGTAGGATGCGCTTCTATGATCACTTCTACAATACGACGCCTTGCTGCGCGTTTAATCTCTATTAGCGTTCCACTTACAGGGGAGGTAAATTTCACCTCTTCTGAATATTTTGAATAAAACAACTCATCGCCGGCCAGCACCATAGCGCCTTCTTTGAGAATCATTTTTGGAACAACAGAATGAAAATCCGGGGGTTTAATTGCGTAGGTCTTAGAACGTGGAGCTTCAACTAATTGCTTTTCCGCTTCACCTTTTAATCGTAGAGCAAGCCCTCTTTTAATTCGAATGTCTTTTGACATAGGATGGAGTGTAAATTAAAATTATTTTTTCGAAGTGCAAATTTACTAATTTTAGGTCTATAAGACCCAATTAATTCAGTGTTTTTTTTTAAATGACGCAAAAGGAACCTGCAAAAAATTAAGACCATATTAAAAATTGTAGTTACTTTTATTTAAAATTAAAAATAAATGAACCAAAGTCTCTTAATACTACTATTCCTGTGGGCAGGCAGCTTGTTTGGACAACCCCAAACAGAGACCATACCACCAAATTACATCAAAAGTATACTATTAAAGGGAAATTCTGAATTAACCGGGAACCCTATTATAATTCTGGGCCAAACTTTAACATTGGAATTTGATGATATTATTGGGGACGAAGCCGATTATTACTATACTATAGAACATTTTGACTATGACTGGTCCGCATCAGCATTGGTTAAATCTGAATATCTTGCAGGATTTGATGATGTACGGATCCTGGACTATGAGAACTCATTTAACACCCTCCAGCCCTACACACATTATAGTTTAAGAATCCCTAATTCAGAAGTGCAGGCATTAAAGCTAAGCGGGAATTATATGATCAAGGTTTTTAACAACACAAGAGAACTTGTCTTTTCCCGAAAGTTTATGGTTTATGAACCACTGGCTCAGGTAAGCACCACTGTTAAAAGATCACGGGATCTAAACTATGTGAATTCAAAACAGGTGGTAAATTTTAGCATTAATTCCCCGGATCTTTTACTTCGAAATCCCGATCAAACCGTGAAGGTTCGCATTCTTCAGAATCATAACCTTAAAACGGCCATAGAAAATGTGAAACCCCAGTACACGATAGGAAATGAGCTTATATACAGGTATGATGAGCCAACCTCTTTCTGGGCAGGAAATGAATATTTACAGTTTGACAGCAAGGATATTCGTGCTCCAACAATCAATATCAGCAGGGTAGAATTACGGGATCTCTACCATCATTATCTTTTTACGAATCGCACACGAGATGACCAGCCTTACAGTTACAACCCGGATATTAATGGCCAATTTGTTATTCGCACCATGCAGGGTGAAAACCGGAATATAGAATCTGAATATGTCTGGACTCATTTCAGCCTTTTAAATTATGAACCGCTAAATGGAGGGGAACTTCACTTATTTGGAGCTTTCAATAATTTTGAACTGGACGATTCAACCCTTATGAAGTACAATAAAGCATCCGGATTATATGAAAATGCCCTCTTATTTAAGCAGGGGTTTTACAACTACAACTATGTTTTATTGAGAGAAGACGGAACTTTGGACGAAGGGTTCATCAGCGGAAATTTCGATAAAACAGAAAATGAATATACCGTGCTGGTCTATTTCCGGGATTTGGGCGCCAGGTATGACCGGATTATTGGTGCAGGAAATGCAAATTCCATCAATATCACCAATTAATTGGTTTTTCAATTTTGGAGCTAATTGTAAAAGCCCTTCTGAATTCATAGCAAATCGAAATGTTGATGATGAGCGAAATTGATATTGAGCAAGGCAATTTAAATTCAGAAACCGACATGGAGAAATCCGATGCTGAATGGATAGACTAACTATTCATTGGACTCTAACTGCCAAAAGGCTGTAAAAAACTGCCTTTTCCCACCTAAACCCTACCCAAAATCCTGTATTTTTCTGATTTAACCTTGCAGATATTTTGCAGTAACTCAACTTTGAACTATTGCCAAATTGGGGATTTCCAAATTTTCAACGAAAACTAATCATTGAGACTCTAAGCTATTCCTTTAAAATTGAACACCTTTCAGTGACATGTATTTATTTTTTCTTCTTAACTTTAAATGAAAGTTAGGATAAAATAAGACTGAGTAACTACATTAAATTAATATCGGACAAGCTGTGAAAAACATCCGCTCCTTAACAAAATTCAGGGGAGACCACTGTTTAAATTGCGAACACCCTCTTGACCTCAGCGATAAATTCTGCCCGAATTGCGGACAATTGAACTCTACAAAAAAACTCTCTTTTAACGATCTTTTTATTGAATTTCTCGCAGGGCTTTTTGCATATGATTCCAGAATAAGAAGAACCCTGAGCGCGCTTCTTTTTCATCCAGGAAAAATCTCAAAAGAATACATTCGGGGAAAACGGGCATATTACGCTAATCCATTTCGGTTTTATTTAAGCGCATCCATTATCTTCTTTATAATCTGGAGTTTCACAACCGATTTTGACGGCATAAATTCAGGAAATCAAGTGCCAATCGAGGAATTATCAGAAGAAGACACTCAAAAAATTCGGGAAGGAATGGGAAATATTCCCACCGTAGCAGGTCAAATAAATATAGACTCCTTAATCACAAAAAAACAGGTAGCATCAAAAAAAACCTTTAAAGAATATTATATCTCTCAGTTAGAAATGGACAGCCTTACTTTTTTTAATTCCTTCCCACAGCAATTCGATTTATATACCAGATTTAATAAGGAAACCAAAATCATAACTCCACAAATAGCATTAGACAGCCTTAATCATTCTCAATCTTTTTTTAACGGCTGGGTATTTAAAAAAGCTGCCGACTGGAACTTCATCAAATCGAATCCTCAGGTTTTTCTGAATTATTTTATAAGCAAATTACCTTTTATTATTTTCTTCTACCTCCCTGTTTTTGCACTTTTCATCTGGTTGCTCTATAGCCTGCAACCCTTCAATTATATGGAACACCTCATCTTTACCTTTCATGTTCAAACTTCATTCTTTGTGATGACGGGAATGGCTTTACTGCTGAACGCTATTTTTGTAACCAACACATTCGTGGGAATAAGCCTTCTTATATTTCTTTTCTACCTCTATAAAGCTTTAAGACGATTTTACGCACAGGGTAGGTTTTTAACTTTTGTTAAATTTATTTTATTGAATGGAATATTTCTTATTTTAGCACTAATGGCAGCAGCAATCTCTTTGATTGCTTCATTTGCAATATTTTAAGTATGATCCAACAAGTAACCAGCGGCATTAAGATCTCTGTAGAGACCACTTTTGAAGGCACATTTTATAAGAACTATAAAATTAATTTCGCCTTTGGATACCTCATTACTATAGAAAATCAAAGCAAAGATTCCGTTCAGTTAACTTCCAGGTTCTGGAAGATTAAAGACGCCCTCAATTATACCGAAATTGTTCAGGGAGAAGGCGTAGTTGGTGAAAAACCGGTTTTAAAGCCCGGGGAATCCCATTCTTACAGGAGCGGATGCCTTCTTAAATCGCCCTTTGGCGCTATGAGGGGATATTACAATATGGTCAATTTCACCTCAACCCGAAAATTCAAGGTTACTATTCCTTCCTTTAAGCTAAGCGCGCCTTTTGCGATGAATTAGAAGCAACTTCCAGGCTATATCAAATTTTTTTCTGAAATTTCCTTTTTCTGAAGGTCCTCATATTTCATGATGGTTTTTTCTGAAGTTTTAATTATTTGGGTTATACTTTTGGTTTTAATGAAGCCTCTATCCATAATAAGGTCGCTGTTTTTATTACCCACTCCGGCAGAATGATGGAAATCCCAAAGGCTTTCAGAAGTAAGATTTTTCTTTTGCTGAAATTCTTCAAACCAGGTTTCCCTAAGTTTTTTCATTTCTGAAGAATATAAAGGTGAGGAGGACCAGATGTGATTTTTTAACCCCAGCTTTTTTAAGTGGGGTTTAGTTCCATCCCACACCAATTCATAAAAATATAGCTCCTGTTTCCAGTCTGCAAGGATCAAAGTAAAAGGCTCAATCCCCTTAAAATTATAGCTGTTTATTTCCAGAAGCGGATCTTCTGCAGCCAAAATATCTTTCACCACTACTCCCCTGCTCACACGGTACTTATCTGCTCTAATATGTTTTTCAAAACCGCCATTCATAAGGCAAACCACCCTTTTATTTGCACTCACTCCTATCCAGGTTCCTCCCGCGACGGCATCTTTCGGAAAAAGCAACCGACTGTTGTTTACCATATAAAAATCCGGGGATACCGTTTCCCTTTCCGGAGCTTCATCCCTGTTGGAGGTTAAAATAAAACCTGGACTTTCATCAGAATTATAAACAAGGCTTATTGTGCACATAAAGACAGACTTTTATCAAGAATCCAAGGGGAAGTCCACGAGGGATGTCCCGAATTATCGGGAGTAAAACACTTTTAAATATTCGAGGCAGGCCCCGGGAAAATAAAACCTCACGGAGGGATTAATTTTCTGAATTTACAAAAATAGGTAAGCTTGGGAGAATCCTCATAAGGTGAATAGATAAAACCCTTTAATTTTTTTACCTTTAGCAACCAGAAATAAAAACACATAAAAATACAAAAATATTATGGGAAAAGGATTTTTTCAAGTTCCAACGGCAGTGAATGAACCAATTAAAACATACGCTCCGGGAACTCCAGAACGGGAGGAAGTATTGCTTACCTACAAGGACATGTTCAACACCAAAATGGAAGTTCCGCTTTATATAGGTTCCGAAGAGATAAAAACAGGCGATACTAAAACCATGCATCCCCCACATGACCACAAACATAATCTTGGAATTTATCATACCGCAAAAAAGAAACATATTACGCAGGCAATTGCCACTGCGCTTGAAGCCAGAACTGCATGGGCAGATCTTGAATGGGAACAGCGTGCAGCTATTTTCTTAAAAGCAGCCGATCTTATTGCCGGACCATACAGGGCGCGCATTAATGCAGCTACTATGATAGGTCAGTCCAAGAATATTTTTCAGGCTGAAATCGATGCCGCTTGTGAACTTATAGATTTCCTTAGATTCAATGTTGAATATATGGCACAAATCTATGAAGACCAGCCGGAATCTTCGGAAGGGGTTTGGAATAGATTAGAATACCGTCCTTTAGAAGGATTTGTGTACGCAATCACTCCGTTTAATTTCACGGCAATCGCCGGAAATTTACCATCCAGTGCAGCCTTAATGGGAAATACAGTTATTTGGAAACCAAGTGATAGCCAGGTATATTCTGCACAGGTTGTTATGGAAGTATTTAAAGAAGCAGGAGTGCCGGATGGAGTAATAAATATGGTAATGGGAGATCCTGTAATGATCACAGATACTATTCTGGCAAGTCCGGATTTTGCCGGAATTCACTTCACCGGAAGTACAAATGTCTTTAAAGGACTTTGGGCAAAAATCGGTCAAAACATAGATATCTATAAAACCTATCCCAGGATCGTTGGAGAAACCGGAGGAAAGGATTTCATTGTAGCTCACCCAAGCGCAGTTGCAAAACAAGTTGCTACCGCTATTACCAGGGGAGCATTTGAATTTCAGGGACAAAAATGCAGCGCAGCCTCAAGGGGATATATCCCTAAAAGCTTGTGGCCTGCAGTAAAGAATTTCATCATAGAAGATGTGAATTCTTTTAAAATGGGCTCCCCGGAAGATATGACCAATTTCATTACCGCGGTGATTCACGAAGGATCTTTTGATAAACTGGCCGGATTTATAGATCAGGCTAAAAAAGATAAAGATGCCGAAATAATCGTTGGAGGAAATTATGACAAATCTAAAGGCTACTTTATAGAACCAACAGTTATTGTAACCACGAATCCGAAATATTCCACCATGGAAACCGAATTATTCGGACCTGTGATGACTATTTATGTATATGACGATAAAAAGTGGGAAGAAACCTTGAAACTGGTAGATGAAACCAGTATCTACGGGTTAACCGGAGCCATTCTTTCTACAGACAGGTATGCTGCGGCACAGGCAACAAAAGCCCTGCAAAATGCTGCGGGTAATTTTTATATCAACGACAAATGTACTGGAGCCGTTGTAGGCCAGCAACCGTTTGGAGGCGCAAGAGCCAGCGGGACCAATGATAAAGCAGGATCCAAGCTTAATTTATTACGATGGATATCGCCAAGATTGATAAAGGAAACTTTTGTTCCTGCAACAAATTACAGATACCCGTTTTTGGGCGAATAGTTTTTTAAAAATAACCAGGTTAAAAAGCCACAAACTAAAAAGTTTTGTGGCTTTTTTTTATGCTTGAAATTTCCAAAAAATTAAGATTTTTTTTGTAGTCAAACCACTTCTATTTCAAATTATAATCTCTTAAAAATCAGTGTTTTATGCCTTTTAACGATTAAGTTAGCTCTTCACCGAAAAACTTTGAATTTTTCATTTATTTCTGCTATTTTAGATTGTTATAGAACTCCCCCCC
>JAWOHC010000110.1:0-2764 GCA_046496275.1 Gillisia sp. | reverse complement strand
TGTACTACTAAATTATCAAAATAGTATCCTGGTGAATTTTGAACGGATGTTTTATTGTCTATTTTCTTTAAGCTAAATGTATAACTTGGAATCCCATTTTTATCTACTATTCTTTTTATTTTAAAGTTTTCATCAATTTCCCCAAACGGGCGCGCTCTTTTTGATTCTAAACCATAGTTAGAATTTTGAAGATTGAGCAGCAATGGAGAAGGCAAATCTTTATAATCAATAAGTTCTAAATCTTGTTGGCTGGGATGTTTTATGTTTTTTTCAAGCTCCTCTTTTTCACAGGAACCAAGCATAATTGTCATAATACATAGCAAGTAATTTTTTTCATTTAATGAATTTTTAAAAGTTAATTAAAAATTCTGCATTAAATGTGTAGGGGCATTAAGCTTAAAAAGCAGCAGAAGTAATTTTGAGCTGGCAATGTAGATATATAAATATACAAACGGATATAGTTTTCCCGTACAAAAAGTAAGGTTTTTCCATACAAAGTGTATGGTTTTTTGTGTTTTATGTGTTTTTTCTTTTGGGAGGAAAACCCGTTCCGGGTTGAGGTTGTTGTTGATGTTTTAAAAGATCACTTCCGTGGATAAGGCGTTGAAGGTTTTGGAGCAGCTGAAAGCCCCCTTGCCCCCGAAGGGAGAATTGCCAGGGTAAATAAAAAGACCTCACAGGTTTTCAAAACCTGTGAGGTCTTACTCCTCTAAAAATTCTTAGTTATTAAAATGTTCACTTTCTTCTTCTGTCAGCAACCGGGATTGAATGAGAAATCGCTTTCCCAAAGGAATTTCCAGCGAAAAACTCGAGCCTCTGCCATTGGTTAAATCCACCGTGAGATGTGTGTGTTTCCAATATTCAAACTGGTCACGGCTCATATAAAAAGGCACTCCGGCCACTTCCCCTAAAAACACATCATTATCGTCTATATAAAAATCGTCTTTGGGTAAAAGCATTGGCGAAGAACCATCGCAGCAACCTCCGCTTAGATGGAAAATAACGTCTCCATGCTGTTGCTTCAATTGCCGGACAATTTCTTCAGCTTCCTTTGTTATTTCAACTCTTTTGTGAGGCATAGTTAGTTCTAAAAGAATCCCAATTTATTTTTATCGTAAGAGATCAACATGTTTTTTGTTTGTCGGTAATGGTTTAACATCATCAAGTGGTTTTCCCTTCCGAAGCCCGATTTTTTATATCCTCCAAATGGAGCATGAGCAGGATAATCGTGATAACAGTTCACCCAAACCCGTCCGGCTTTAATGGCTCTTGGAATTTGATAAAGCTGGTGTGCATCTCTTGTCCAAACCCCTGCACCCAAACCATACATAGTATCGTTTGCAATTTCTATAGCTTCGGCTTCGTCTTTAAAAGTACAAACCGCCAGCACCGGCCCAAAGATCTCTTCCTGGAATATCCGCATTTTATTATGTCCCTTAAAGATGGTTGGCTGAATATAGAAACCATTTTCCAGATCTCCTTTTAATTTTTTGGCTCCACCGCCTGCCAAAACTTCCGCTCCTTCTTCTTTCCCGATCTTAATATAGGAAAGGATTTTTTCAAATTGATCGTTAGAAGCCTGCGCACCCATCATCGTGCTCATTTCAAATGGATCTCCCATAACAATGGCTTCAGTTCTTTCTACAACCCGTTTGATAAACGCATCGTAAATATCCTCCTGAATCAACAACCGGGAGGGAGCGGTACAAACTTCGCCCTGGTTGAAAGCAAATAGTACGGCACCTTCAATACATTTATCCAGAAACGCATCATCATGATCCATAATGCTGTTGAAAAATATATTCGGGGATTTTCCTCCCAATTCCATAGTAACGGGATTCAGATTTTTAGATGCGTACTGCATAATTAATTGTCCGGTGGTAGTTTCGCCGGTGAAGGCAACTTTGTCAACATGAGGGCTTGATGCAAGCGGTTTTCCCGCTTCAGGACCAAAACCGTGCAACACATTAAACACTCCCGGAGGCAATAAATGGGCGATTTTTTCGGCTAAAAATGTCGCCGAAGCCGGGGTTTGTTCCGCAGGTTTTAAAACAACACAGTTTCCAGCGGCAAGTGCGCCGGCAACTTTCCATGCCAACATAAGCAATGGGAAATTCCAGGGAATAATTTGTGCGACAACCCCAAGAGGTTCCCGAATAATAAGGGAAAGGGTATTTTCATTAAGTTCAGTGGCAGAACCTTCTTCGGCGCGGATTACAGATGCGAAATATCTGAAATGATCAACTGCCAAAGGCACATCGGCATTCACGGTTTCCCGGATTGCTTTTCCGTTATCTGCAGTTTCCATTTCAGCAAATTCCTTCGCATTTTCCTGAATAACATCGGCAATTTGCTGTAAAATTGAAGCTCTTTCAGCAACCGAAGTCTTGCCCCAGGCATCCTTTGCCTTATTGGCGGCATCCAGGACCAGTTTCACGTCTTTTTCGTTGGAACGCGGGTACTTCGCAAGCGGTTTATTATTTACAGGGGAATGATTTTCGAAATATTGGCCATCAACGGGATCAACAAATTTTCCGTCGATAAAATTGCCATATTTCTCCTTAAATTTAGGTTTTGAATAATTCATAGTGTTTTTTTATTTTAATTGAATGTAAACTACTATATTTAATCATACAAAAACTTGAACATTCCTATATTTTACTATGTCATAACTACTTAATTAATAAAAATTTTCTGCTTTGAATGCTAATTTGTTAAAACACGAAAACAACCGTAAACTCAATACGCTTATTGAGAACAGGAC
>JAWOHC010000060.1:0-13822 GCA_046496275.1 Gillisia sp. | reverse complement strand
ATATCTGAGGAATTCCCACCAATAAGAGGATCAAAGGTTGTAAACCCACTTTGATCGAGACTATGCTGCACTACCCCGTCGCTTATCCCAAAAGACAACTGGTTTAGATCCAGCTCACTTCTTGAAAAAAGCAAGTGATAGGCAAAAGTAGCATAAGCGCCGCGTTTCGAATAATTCCCGTTTTGGTCGTTAAAAACAATTCCTCCCAACCCAATCTTCTCCCCCATCCTGCCATGAACACTCAGGGTTTGTAATGCTGGTGCATTATCAACGTCAAACCATTGTTGCCTGGCTGTTAGACGGATTTTATTGAAATTTGAAGCTCCTGCCATGGAAGGGTGAAGTAAATAAAGATTATCGGTCAAATAATCAGAATAGGTTGGAATTACTTCCTGAGCCATTATTTTTGTTGTAAAAAACAAAACAAGCGTAAAAAATATGGCGAAAAATGATTTCATTTAAATTATTTAATGTCCGTAGGAAGAAAAAGATCCTCTAAATAAGCGTGACAAGGCCAAAAATAAGGAAAGCCTATAGCATAAATTTAATATCAATTGTAAATATATAGATTAGCCTAGTTTGTTTTAGTAATTTTGCAGGAAAATTTACAGCATGAAAGGAGCATAACGGAAACTTGATACAAAAATCAATGAAGTTGTGCGAATTACGACCGATAGCCATCGGGAGACCAATAAAAACCAAATAAAAATCTAATACATGAATCCATATACCATCCATATACACCCTACCTCAAATCCCTCCATTGTAAAATTTGAGACCAACCAGTTTTTGACCCGTCATGAAAGTTTTGAATTCGGAAATATAGAGGAAGCCTCAAAATCGCCATTAGCGCAAAAATTATTTCATCTAGCCTTTGTAAAAACCGTCTTTATCGCGCAAAATTTTATCGCAATTGAAAAGTACAATATCATAGAGTGGGAAGATGTACAGGAGGAAGTGGCAAACCAGCTTAAGGATTTCCTAAATGAGGGAGGCGTAATTCTTAACATTGAAAGTGAACCTTCCAAAAAAGTAGTTCCGGTAACTGTTTACGCAGAAAGCACTCCCAATCCTTCGGTAATGAAATTTGTAGCCAATAAAAAACTGGTTATAGCTCCTGCCGAATTTAAAAATATAGATTCTACGGGAAATGCCCCTTTAGCCAAAGCCTTGTTCCACTTGCCTTTTGTTAAAGAAGTTTTCATGGATGAAAACTATATATCTGTGAATAAATATGACATGGCTGAATGGAATGACATTACCATGGAATTAAGGGAATTTATCAGGAATTATCTTCAGGAAGGTAAGGAGGTTTTATTAAAGGAATCTGTGGAAACAGAAAGCAAAACTCCCCAGGAGACAGCATCGAAGTCCAGGGATCTGGATGAGGTGTCTTTACAGGTTATAGATATTTTAGATGAATATATTAAACCGGCAGTAGCAAGCGATGGGGGAAATATCACCTTCGATTCTTACAATCCTGAAACCAAAACAGTGAAGGTTATATTACAGGGAGCCTGCAGCGGATGCCCTTCCTCTACCGCAACTTTAAAAAATGGGATCGAGACCATGATGCGCGATATGCTTAAGGGTAAAGTGGAATACGTGGAAGCTGTTAATGGGTAATTTATTTCAGAAAAATATTCCTTCAAAATTTCGTGATTTAGCGCACATTTGATTGGAATTCCAATAAAATCAATAGGTAGTTTGCTTCGCTTCTTTATGAAATTCCTGAAAAAGCTGAAGCAAGCTCATGGTTGAGCTAATCAAATCTTTTGTTTCCAGTAATAACCCAAAATACAGCTTAGAGTTTTTCGGACTGGTTTCAGTAGTCCGAATTCGTTCTATTTGCCGCTGGATCAACTCAGAAATACTTTCAAGCAATACCCGTTTTTCTGCAATTACCTTATCTATATTGCCAAAGCTGTGGGAATCAAATATGATTTTAATATCATCAAACAACACCTGCATTTTGTTATCTATTGCTTTTAGGTCGCGGGTTTGATTGAATTTCAGGTTTTTGTGATTGTTGTGAACATGATTATAACTGTTTCGTGTTATAAAACCAATGGATTGTACCATATCCTGCAAATGATCTAAAATAAGGATGTAGAATTTGCCCGCTTCCACAGATTCATCGTCCAGAGATTTGATGAAATAGAAAATATTCCCCTTCAACTCATCGATCTCCAACTCTAGCTTTTCAATTCCTTTATTGTTCTTTTTTAGCTTGCTTAAATCGTGTAATCCAAGGCTGTCAACTGTTTTGGTGAATATTTTATTGATCCCTCCAATCACACTGGAAATATTTTGAGAAGATTCAATGGTAATTTCGTTAATGGTGACTATATCGCTATTTTTAAAACGCTTAAGTTTCTTTTCTTCTTTCAGTTTCCTGGAATGCATTACAGAGCTTCGTAAAATTAGGATACCTGCAAGCAATACTAGGAAAGCAATGGCTATAATTCCACCAAAGTAAATGATGGCTGCAAAAAGTGCTGCCCCTAAAAATGCGACACAAGCGGTAAGAAACCATCCGCCTATTACATTTAGTACGCCGGCTACCCTAAATACCGCACTGTCCCTGCCCCAGGCACCATCTGCAAAAGAGGTCCCCATAGCGACCATAAATGTAACATAGGTAGTGGATAATGGTAATTTTAAATTTGTTGCCATGGATATCAAAACACTGGCCACCACAAGATTTACGGAGGCCCGCACAAGATCAAAGGATGGCACCTCAAGCCCTTTTTCACCGACAAGCACTTCTTCCTTTTTAAATTTGGAGCTCATTTTATGCGACAATGATTCCGGGATAAGGGATTGGATAACATTGCCAACTACAATAAAATACCGAACGATCCCACGGGAAACAAAATTGGGTTCAAAACGTTCATCTCCATATTCCTGCCTGCCAAGTTTGATTTCGGTTTGGGTAACCCGCATGGCTTTTTTGGAAAACCAAAGTGTTATTACCATTACCAAACCTGCAAAAATTAAAAACAGGATGGGCGTACGCACTTCTTCAGATAAACCGCTCATCAATAACTGCGATGGCAATTCTCCGGTAGCCTGATATGCTGCCTGCCAGATCTCATAGGACTGCCAGGCAGCAATAGGTACACCAATAAAATTTACCAGATCATTTCCTGCAAATGCAAGTGCGAGGGCAAAAGTTCCAATTACAACAATTGTTTTAAGAATATTGACTTTAAAGGTTGTAATTGCTAATTGGCACAGCCCGGTAAAAAGGAAAAAACCGGAAATCACGATGACCAGGGAGTTATTTTTTACATCATTCAGAAAACCGGAAGGAATTAAAGAAATGCTTGAAATCCCCTTCATTAAAATAAAATAAAGCAATACAGTAAATGAAAGCCCTCCAAAAATAGCTCCAGCATATTTTATTTTTTTCTCATATTGAAAAGTAAAAATCAACCTGGAAAAATATTGAATAATTGAACCCAGAACAAAAGCAATAACAATAGAAAACAGTATTCCAAAAATTATTTGGGTTGCTTTTGAAGTGTTTATAAACGTGAATACAGTCCCGAAATCTCCTGTAGAATAATATATTTTTATAAAGGCAACAAATACGGCAGCTCCAAGTAATTCAAAAACTATTGAAACTGTTGTTGATGTAGGAAGACCCAACGAATTGAAAAAATCCAACAGGATAACATCTGCAATCATTACGGCCAAAAAGATGATCATGATCTCCTCAAAAAGAAATTTTCCAGGGATAAAGATTCCTTCACGGGCAACTTCCATAAGTCCGCTGGAGAAAACCGCTCCTACCACCACCCCTATACTGGCAATAATTAGAATTGTGCGTAGAGGAACAACTTTTGAACCTATTGCAGAATTTAAAAAATTAACGGCGTCATTGCTTACACCAACCACCAAGTCTACAATTGCCAAGGCAAATAAAGCAACCAACATGAAGATATAAACGTTTTCCATAATGCCCTTTCCAATCTTACGAAAGTTCCTATTTAAATTTAAAAAAAAAGACTCTCCAAAGTTATTAAAACTTTAAGAAGAAAGATCATTTAACAGAGCCTATTAAAGCCCAGAAATCAAATACTTCGGGGAGATTACAAGAGCTATTTTAAAGAAAGGAATATTAAAATTTTCGATCAGGATTCGGCCCGAAGGCTATTGGTGGACATCCGGAATTAAACCTAATGCTGCGATTATTTTTTCGTACCTTTCTATCGCAATTTTTTAATACTCACTAAAAACCACAATAAGCATGTCAATATTTAAAGTTATTGAAGTTATCGCAACTTCTGAAATCAGCTGGGAAGAAGCCGCCAAAAATGGAGTAAAAAGCGCTTCCAAAACCATTAAAAATATTAAATCGGTTTATGTGAAGGAACAAAAAGCGATGGTTACCGGTGAAAACATCACCGAGTTTAGAGTAATCCTGAAAATTTCCTTTGAATTAATGTAAGTATTAATGACACTAATCCAAGACTCCTCTCTTAAAGGGAGTCTTTTTTGCTTTATTGGAAAGTTCATTCAACTCTCTAATAAAACAATCACACTGGAGCAATCTATTTAGGTGCGTAGGAAGGTTTTTATTGTTAAATCTTTTAAATGGTCGCACACAACCTTTAACAGTTTTAACAAAATTTAAACAAAATTAATTCGTAACCCATTAGCAAAAATTGTCAATTTGCAAAAAAATAACAGCATGAAGTATTTTGAAGACTGGACGGTTTATGCCACGGGTTTCACAGAGCGATTAATTAATTATTTACCCAGCTTTCTGGCTGCGATTTTTCTTCTCCTTTTTGGATTATGGTTCGTGCATATTTTCACCAATCAGGTAAGAAAGCTAATCCATAAAAAAGGGTACGATAAAACTATAGAAAACTTTGCGATAAGTTTAATAAGCGTTGGTTTAAGGATCCTGCTCATTATACTGGTGATTACACAGCTGGGATTTGAAACTACCTCCCTGGTTGCCGTAATTGGTGCTGCGGGACTTGCAATAGGACTGGCCTTACAGGGTTCCCTTGCAAATTTTGCGGGTGGAGTACTTATTATTGTCTTGAAACCATTTAGAGTGGGTGACTGGATAGAAGCCAAAGGCGTATCTGGAACTGTGAAAGAAACCTCTTTATTCTATACGAAATTGATCACTTTTGGCAATCAACTGGCGGTAATACCCAATGGCCAGTTAACCAACGATAACATTATAAATTTCACGATTGAAGGCAAGAGAAGAGCCAATATCATAATTGGGATTTCCTATTCCTGTAATATAAAACTTGCCAAGGAAATCTTAATGGAACTGGTTATGGAACAGGATAACATTCTTAAAGATCCGGAGCCAATGGTAATTGTAGCAGAACTCGGAGATAGCTCGGTAAACCTTTCTGTGCGTTTCTATGCGCTCACTGAACATTTCTGGGCATGCAACTGGCATACGATTGAAGAAGCAAAATCACGGCTGGAAGCGGCAGGAATAAGCATCCCATTCCCCCAGCGAGATGTGCATTTTTTCAACCATTCCAAGGGTGGCACAATAGCCCCGGAAAAAACCTCTTAACCAGCCATAAAATCTTTTAAATAATAAGGTTCAAAATAAGCGACATCTTCAAAGTCGCTTATTTTGTATTTAACTATGGCCAATTCAACCATTTCATTAGCCGAAGGAAGTTTTCCTTCAACAAAAGTAGCGTTGGGATGCATGCATAGCTCCTTAAATTTTGTCACTCCACTCCCTATAAAAAAAACAGGGCCATTTTCTAAATATTCATGATAGGAATTTTCGTCAAGAATCATGGCGCTGGTCTCCAGGACCTGTTCTTTCTCCTTATCAAAAACGGCTGTATATACCTCCATTCTTCTGGCATCAAGCATGGCAACAACCATAACATTTTCCTTTACCTGATTGGCTAAGGCTGTTAAGGTAGAAACGGAAATAAGCGGTATCCCAAGTGAGAAGCATAAACCTTTAGCGGCAGACACTCCAATTCTCAATCCAGTATAGGAACCCGGACCTTTACTAACAGCAATTGCATCAAGATTTGAAAGCTGCATATCATTTTCGGCCAAAATATCCCTAATAAACAGATGAAGCCTTTCCGCATGGGAAAATCCATCGTTGTAATCTTCCTTTAAGGCAAACAGGCTTCCATTTTTAGCAAGTGCCACGGAACAATTCGTGGAAGCAGTTTCTATGCAAAGTATATTCAAATCTTTTTTATTTTATTCTGAAGAAGGTGTTTTATCCGCACCAACATTTACTTCATCCCCGTCTTTTAAACTCTTGGTAACGGTATTGTATGGCCCGGTGATCACGGTTTCTCCTTCTTTTAAACCGGACACTATTTCTATATTTCTGTTATCCTGGACTCCAGTGGTAACAACCCGCAATTTAGCCAGATTTCCCTCCTTTACAAAAACTGTTTCAAATTTTTTATCGGTAGCAGCGACTGCTGGTTTTTGCCCGGGAGTTGAAGTTGTGTCACTCCTAATCACAATAGCACTAATAGGCACCCCAATCACATTATCCTTTTTCCTTGTAATGATATCCACCGTTGCAGTCATTCCTGGCCTGAAGGGGGAATAATTTTCCGCCTTTCCTTCCAATAGATCTTCATAGGAACTTTTTAGGATTTTCACCTTCACCTTGAAATTTGTAACCTGGTCTGCTGTTAATCCTTCTATCGCCGAATTTGAAATTTCAGTAACCACCCCTTTAAATTCTCTTTTTAAATAGGCGTCTACTTCAACATTAGTAGAATCGTTTACAGATACTTTTACGATGTCATTTTCATTCACATCCACTTCCACTTCCATGCTGGATAAATTTGCCACTCTCATAATCTCTGTCCCTGCCATTTGCTGGGTCCCTACCACTCTTTCTCCTAATTCTACCGCCAGTTTTGAAATGGTCCCACGCATAGGCGAGAAAATACTGGTTCGGGCAAGATTATCTGTAGCTTCCGTCACGGTAGCAGCAGCACTTTGCATACTGTAATAAGCGGCATTTTTTGAGGCTTCGGCAACTTCAAAAGCTGCAACAACACGATCCCATTCTGCCTTCGAGATCACCCCTCTTTCGAAGAGGGTTTTATTCCGGTCATAATTCGCCTTTGCTTCCCTTAGATTTGCTTCGGTCTGGGCATAATTCGCACGAACATTTTGCAATCCAGCACGGGAACGAAGTAAGCTGGACTGGTAAATATCAGGATTTACGCGTACCAGTAAATCTCCCTTTTCAACCAATTGTCCTTCTACCACAGGAAGCTCTATGATCTCCCCGGAAACTTCTGAAGAAAGTTTAACTACCAGCTCTGGCTGAATCTTTCCTGTAGCCGAAACGGTTTCAACAATCTGGATAGGTTCTATCAAAGTGATCTCTACATCCTTCATATTTCCAGATGCTCCAAACCATCCTGCTTTTTTTCCTGCTACAAGTACTATAATAAGCGCAACTGCGATAACACCAATAATTAGGAGTGTTTTTTTCTTCATGGTCTAAAATTTAAGATCGGTTACCGGAATTCCGAAGTATAACTCGATCACTTTTAATTTAAATATATAATCGTATTTGGTTCTTACCACCTCTGTTTGTGCATTTTCAAGCCTTAGTTTTGCCTGACTAAATTCGAAGGCATTGGTTAAACCCACGTCAAATCTTTCGGTGGCATAGGAATTAGCCTGCTCCTGTGCGTTCAGTGCCACCAGGGCAGCTTCGTAAGACCTCAAGGCTCCTTGTGCATCTACATAAGCCTGGTAAACATTTGCCTCAAGATCCAGTTCCGCCTGTTCCAAACGATATTCGGCACGTTGAACATTAATCTTGTTACGTTGCACCTGGTTTCTAACAGCAAACCCGTTTAAAACAGGGATATTCAATTGCAAACCATAGGTAGTTCCATCATTTTCATATAACTGGGTCATGAAATTCCGGTTGAAAGGATCGTTATCAGCATACCTGGTATTGTAATTGAAAAATGCATTAACTGTAGGCCAATATGCGCCCCTGGCTATTTCAACATCTTTTTCAGCAATTTTTTTACTTTCCTCTGCTACTTTTATTTCAAAGCGTTCTTCGCGTGCTCTTTCAATTAATTCTGAAGGGTTTCTTGCAAGGATTTCTGCTCCAAAAACATCAAAATCATCTTCAACGATATCAAAGCTTTCATAATCTTTTATCAGAAGGGTTTGCGCTAGACTGATAAGCGATATTCTTATATTGTTTTCAGCAACCACCATACGTTGTAACTCATTAGCATTGGTAGCTTCAATTTCCAGGAGATCCCCGGATGGTAAAACACCTGCATCTACCAATTCCCGTGTTCTTTCAAGCTGCTCTTTGGTAACCACATTTTGAGAGCTCAACACTTCCAGGTTTTGCTTATTGAAAAGCACCTGTAAATAAGAGTTTGCCACAAAAAGAGCAATATCATCCTTCATCAACTCCAGGGAATACTCACTTGCCAGTTGAGTGAGTTTAGATCGTTGAAACTGCCTGTAATTCCTAAGCCCGTCAAAAACAGTTAAGGCTGTGGTGGCACCACCTGAAAAAGAGGTGAACCGGGTACTTTCAAAACGGTTCGTGGTTGGATTGATACTTAAACCGCTGTTGCTGGTAAGACTCATTTGCGAACTCAGGGAAGGTATGAAATTACCAATAGCATCAGATCTGTCAATTGCTGAAGCTTCCACATCCAGTTCCGATTGCTTTACCGAAATATTATTTTCCAGGGCATAGGCTACACATTCCTGAAGTGTCCAACGCTTTTCCTGAGCTTGCGTATAAATACCTATTAAAAGGAAACAGGCTAAAAATATTATTTTTTTCATAATTGTGCTTGTAAAATACATGTCTAACAAATTGGAAAGTTGTTACAAAAAAGTTTAAAACTAGTTTGCAGAAAAGGATGGAGATGGCTTGATCTGGTTCCAGATCTTTATTTTATCATTTTCAGAAATTCCATCCAAAACCTGAACATAAATCCCATCACTTACTCCTAGTTCAATTTCTTTTCGGACAAACTCCTGGTCTCCTGATTCTACTTCCACAAAAGGTTTTTGGGTTTTGGGATCAAACTGGACTAAGGCTTCTTTAATTGCCAGGACATCATTTGCCCTCTCAAGAATAATAGACGCATTTGCACTTAAACCGGCACGTATAAAAGTAGTGTCCGATTTATTTAAAGTGCCTTTAATATCAAACTGAATAGCGCCATTTTCACTTACTCCTTTTGGAGCGATGTAATCTAAAACCGCATTAAAGGTTTTATTCTCTATAGCGCCAATGGTAATTTCCAAGGGAAGGTCTTCCCGTATCTTTCCAACTTCGCTTTCATCTACTTTTCCTTCAAAAATCATTTTATTGACATCGGCCAGGGTAGCTATGGTGGTACCATCATTAAAGTTATTGCTTTCAATTACCTGATTTCCTGTTTTCACCGGTACATCCAGCACCATTCCATCAATAGTAGAACGAATTAAGGTATTTGCGGCAGTTCCCAGTCCACTTGTGGTTCCTGTGCGCACAATTTCAAAATTTTGTTGCGCCGATCTGTAATTTTGTTGCACCCTCTGGTAGGCTACCTGCACATTATCAAAATCATTTACAGAAATAACTCCCTTGTCAAATAAGGCTTTTTGACGATCAAACATCTTCTTCTCATTATCAAGATTTATTTTGGCAGAGGCAACTGCGTCCTTTGCACTTTGCAGGGTAGAAACATTGGGAATTACCCGTATTTTAGCTATTAGGTCTCCTGCCTTGATCTTTTGCCCTGCTTCAATATAGATCTCATCTATAATTCCTGAAATATTGGGTTTAATCAATACTTCTTCCCTGGGAACTATACTTCCTGTAGCTACGGTTTTCTTGATTATGGTTTGCGTGGAAGGAGTTTCTGTTGCATATACAACCGGGTTTTCCTGATTTTTCTGATAGAGGTAATACAAAGCTCCCACGAAGGTTATCGCAATTACCAAAAGTATGACTACAGTGACAGTTTTTTTCATTTTTGAATTGAGTTAATCTATTTATTTATTCCGTTCTTAAAGCATCAACCGGCTGGATCTTTATAGCATTTTGTGCGGGTATTAATCCTGCCAGTAAACCCGATATTATTAAAATTGTAAGCGCGGTAATTACCACTCCAAGATCTACACTGGGATTTGTAAACATCATTTCTGAAGTATCCATCCCCTGAAGTTGATAATTAATGAGTGCTATTATTCCTGTTGCAAGGGCAATTCCTGCCATTCCTGAAATTATGGTCAGGAAGATGGATTCCATCAAAATCTGTCCGCGAATTGCCCATGGAGTTGCCCCCAGCGCCCTTCGTATCCCTATCTCATTGGTGCGCTCCTTTACCACGATAAGCATGATGTTGCTAATTCCAATAATTCCTGAAAGCAATACCAAAATCCCAACGAAATAAGCCACTGCTTTTAAAGCGACGAATAAACCGTTTATTTTACTGTACTCTTCATGTAAATCAAAATTACCAATGGCACGGTCATCCTCAGGATGAATGGAATGATTTGATTTGATAATATCAAAAACCTGACTTTTAAGCTCCGTTATAGTCGATTCATCATTGGCGGTAATCGCCATCCACCCCACGTTATCCCCTCTATTAAATGCCTGGGAAAAGGCTGTAAAGGGAACGAATATCTGTTTTTGAGCTTCCTCGACGTTGCCGTTATTATTCCCTTTCTTTTTATAGGTTCCTATCACCATAAAGTTCACCCCGTTTATTTTGAGATAACTTCCTATAACATCTTCTCCGGGTTGATACATGTCAGTTCGAACACCTTCTCCAATAATAGCAACTTTGCGCTTATCATTGATATCGGAGTAATTGATGAACCTTCCTGAAGTTATGTCCATGGGTTCCTGCTGAATGATCTCCGGGTAATCTCCATAAACATTGAATGCACCTGTTTTTAGGCCTCGTACCACATTATTTGCTCCACCAAAACCACCCAGTTGATTTCTTGGAGATACAAATCTAAGATTCGGAACATTTTGCCTAATAGCGGCAACATCTCCTGTTTTGAAATTATAACGTCTCCCTTTTGGTAAACCCTTATATGGTTTTGAAGGGGTTTGTGACCACATGAACATCGAATTGGTGGCCATACCTCCAAAACCTTGCTTTACCCCGTTTTCCAGCCCCTTTCCTGCCGCCAAAAGAATAACCAGGATAAAGATTCCCCATAGCACTCCAAAGGAAGTGAGCAGTGTCCTAAACCAGTTTGTGGTCAGGGCTTCTATTATTTCGGTCCAGTTATCTTTGCTAAACATATTATTCGTCTCTTAAAGCTTCAATTGGCTTAATGCGTGCTGCTCTCCAGGCTGGGAAGAATCCAGCTATTGCCCCGGCTATTATCAATATAAAAACAGTTGAAATAGCTACACTGAAATTGATTGAGGGGTTTGTTATATATTCTGTTTCTATCATTGGCCCTACAAATTCCAAAAGGCCAAGGCTAAAAATAAGTCCTGCAAACCCAGCGATGGTCGTTATAAAAATAGATTCATGAAGAATCATAATTATAATGGCAAGAGGTTCGGCCCCAAGAGCTTTTCTAATCCCGATTTCCTTGGTGCGTTCCTTGACTATGATCAGCATAATATTGCTAACTCCCACCACTCCAGCGATGATCGTACAAATACCTACGCCCCAAAAGAAAAGTTTGATCATATTTATAAGATCATAAAAGCGTTTGGCCTCTTCAAGTGTATTATTGATATTTATAGCACTTGTATCATCCGGAGCTATAATGTGCTTTTCTTTCAGGTAAGAAGAAACTTCTTCCGTAAACCGTTCAGATTCTGCAAGGGCTTCTTCAAAATTGTCTTTCTTTTCTAAGGTGAAGGATAGGTTTCTAATATTATTAGCTCCGCCAAATACACGCTGAGCAGTAGATATGGGTAAAAACACCCGGGTTTCTTCCCGTTCTCCTCCCGGATCTGTATAAACACCAATAACCTTAAAGTTGATATTGCTAATTTGGATATATTCTCCAATAGGGTTTTCTCCGTTTTTAAAAAGATCTGATTTTATTTTTTCACTAATGACAACAACCTTTTCAAAATTTTCCTGATCTTTATAATTGATATATCTCCCTTCCGTCATTCCAGCGTTTTCCAGAAACTGATAGTCCGGCCATACCCCTTCCACCCTGTATGCACCAGATTCGTTTTTAAAAGTTATGAGTCCGCTCCAGATTCTGAAGATAGAAGATTTATATTCGAGCTCATCCTGATATTTAGAACTGATGTAGCTATAATCATCATTTTTCATCACGATCTGCCTCCCGGGATTAAGTCCTTTGTATTCCTTGGAAGTAACTCCTGTAAAAACATACAGGATATTGGCAGCATTCCGTTCAAACTGTTTGGAAATCCCATTTTGCATTCCTTCTCCTATTCCAAGAAGGATCACCAAAATAAAAATACCTGAAGCGACGGATAAACCCGTAAGAAACGTCCTCAGCTTATTCTTGCTGATGGTTTCAAAGATCTCCTGCCAGCGTTCTATATCAAACATTGCTTAAAGCTCTTACTTGATTTATTCTTGTATCGTCTATTATTAAACCATCCTTGAGATTTACGATACGTTTGGTCATTTGGGCAATATCATGTTCATGGGTTACCACAAGAATGGTGCGGCCTTCATCATTTATTCCCTGGATCAAATCCATCACCTCATAGGAAGTTTTGGTATCTAAGGCTCCTGTAGGCTCATCGGCAAGTAAAACTTTTGGGTTGGATGCAAGCGCCCGGGCAATCGCAACCCTTTGTTTCTGACCTCCGGAAAGTTCGTTAGGCAAATGAGAAGCCCAGTTTGCAAGCCCAACCTTTTCAAGATAACTCATTGCGATGTCTATTCGCTCTCCACGTTTTACACCCTGGTAATAAAGCGGTAAAGCCACATTATCCAATGCGCTTTTATAATTGATTAAATTGAAAGACTGAAATACAAAGCCCAAAAATTTATTCCTATAGCGCGCTGCAATTTTTTCATTCAAATTCTTAATAGGCATTCCGTCCAGGGTATAAGAACCTTGATCTGCCTCATCCAGAATCCCCAGTATATTGAGCAAGGTTGATTTACCAGACCCGGAGGAGCCCATAATGGCTACCAACTCACCTTCGGCCACGCTGAAATTTATGCCTTTCAAAACATGTATGGAATTGCTTCCCATTTTATAGGATTTATGCAGGTCTTTAATTTCGATCATAATGCAAAAGTTAGAGCGATTCTGAAAAAAAATCAGAGTAGCACAGATGTAAGACCACTTAAATCAAAAAATGTTACAGGAAAAAATGTTAGGAAAAAGTTAAAATTTAACTGAATATTAAGAAATACTCGAGAAGCTGGCGGAATGAAGCCATCACAGCCTAACTGAATCGTCTACAGGGATTAGAAAGAAGGAACTAAAATTAAGATGTTTTATACCCTTTTTTTAAAGCGCTAAACCTGGAATATCTGTTTGAACCTGATAGATATCACGTTGATACTCGCAGTTTTTTTTAAGAATTTGAAGGTTTTTTATTTTTGTAAGAACGGTAGATAAAAAATGCAATTCCGCCAATAAGCAAATATGGAAATATCATTAAATACACAATTCCATCATTAATACCCTGAGCGGTAGCTTCAGAACCTTCGCTTTCAAGCACTGCGCGGCACATTGCACACTGAGCTTCTGCCAGAATGGGAAATAAGAATAATACTAAAGTGACAAAAACTATTTTGAATTTCATATGTTTATAATATTGTTTTAGCGGTCATATGCGACATCCATATAATCATTCCAATGT
>JAWOHC010000047.1:0-6936 GCA_046496275.1 Gillisia sp. | reverse complement strand
GTCAGGAATTCCCTTAATGCATTTGCCCTGGCCCGGGTGGTATCTTTTTCGTTTTTTGTTGCCCTGTAACTGGGACACATAGTGCCACCTGCTTCTACAGATTTTCTGCAATCACCGCTACCGTTGCATTTTTCTGCCAATCTAAGAATGCCTTCAGAATCTGAAAAATTCATCAAGGTATTCACTTCCGGTTCTTCCCTACTGGGAACATATCTCAGGGAAGTATCCATTGGCGGGGCATTTACGATCTTTCCGGGGTTAAAAATATTATCCGGGTCGAACGTGTTTTTAACCTCTTTTAAAAGCTCATAATTTTTAGGGCCTATCATAAATTCAATAAACTCGGCCCGTAACCTGCCATCCCCGTGTTCGCCACTCATGGAACCTTTATATTTCTTCACCAAACCAGCAACGTCTTCTGTGATCTTTCTGAAAAGCGCGACATCTTCCGTTTTCTTTAGATTTAAAATGGGACGTAAATGGATTTCTCCTGCCCCGGCATGTGCATAATATACCGCATCCTGCCCATAGTTTTTCATGATTTGGGAAAATTCAAGGATATAGTTTGCAAGATCGGGAAGCGCTACTGCGGTATCTTCAATACATGCAACGGCTTTCCTGTCTCCCACCATATTTCCTAAAAGGCCTAGTCCAGCTTTTCGCAACTCCAACGCTAAATCTATTTGTTCGTCCATCAAAACCGGCAAGGCATAGCTTAAACCGGTTTCCCTTAACCTTGTTAATAAAACCTGGGTTTCATCCAACAATATTTCGCGGGAATATGATCTTAATTCCAGCATCAGGATCGCCTTTGGATCGCCTTCTATAAAAAACCTGTTTTCGCTGTATTTTAAATTCTGTTTGGTGCAATCCAGGATGACCTTGTCCATCATTTCACAGGTATACAACGAACTTTCCATCGCCGGAACAACAGCAAGCATACAGTTTTCAATGCTTGAGAAATGCGCTGCAACCATGGCGGTATATTGAGGCTGAAGCATATCAAGTTGCAAAGTGATCTCTGTTGTAAGGGCCAAGGTGCCCTCACTTCCAGCCAGTAATTTACAAAGGTCAAATTTCAATGCTTCGCCAGAAAACAATTCTGTTTTAATCAACTCGTCAATGGCATATCCCGTATTCCTTCGGTGAATTTCCTTCAATGGGAATTTATCTCTTATTTCCTGCTGCACTTCGGCCGGTGCCAGCTTTTCATATAATTCCTTATAGATGATTCCCTCCAGCGTATCCAGCTTCATTTTCAGCTTAAATTCTTCGGCTGTAACAGAAGAGAATGCAACTTGAGATCCATCGCTTAATAGGGTCTTTAGCTCGAGAATCTTATCCCGTGTTGTACCGTATTTAATCGATGTGGTGCCGCTTGAATTATTGCCTACCATTCCTCCTATCATGCAACGGTTGGAAGTAGATGTGTTTGGACCAAAGAACAATCCGAATTTTTCGAGTTCCCGGTTTAAGTCATCCCGTATTACTCCCGGTTGGACAACGGCCGTTTTCTTTTCAGGATCGATGTTAAGGATCTTATTAAAATATTTAGAAACATCTACCACAATTCCGCTTCCTACACATTGTCCGGCAAGAGAAGTACCTGCCGTTCTGGGTATAAGACCGGTTTTATGTTCCCTTGCGAAGTTTATTAGCAGTTTAAGGTCGGAAACTGTCTTGGGGTAACAGACCCCAAGAGGTATTTCGCGGTAAACAGAGGCATCCGTTGCATAAATGCTTTTATGCAGTAAATCCACAAGAAGCTCACCTTCAATATCTTGCCCTAATTTTAATAGCATTTCTTTCATAAGTGCGTTAAAAATACAAATTTCTACAGGTTTGGGTTAACAGAATCTTAGTGAATATTAACAATAGATTGGCTTTACAGGCAAACTTCATTTCATTTTAACAGTTAAATTTGTTCTGTAAATTAAAAACAAAAACAACAGATATGAAGAAATTATTTTTCTTAGCAATTTTTACAATTGGAGCTACAGTGGCTACCCAGGCACAAACTATTTCCGAAAACGCCCTTGGATTAAGATTTGGTGGTGGAAATGGCTTTGGTGCAGAACTTTCTTACCAACGCGCACTTGGCGATAACAACAGACTTGAGTTGGACTTAGGTTGGAGAAATGACAGCAATAGATACGATGCAGTTAAGTTGGTAGGAATTTACCAATGGGTTTGGAACATTGAAGGTGGATTCAACTGGTATGCAGGTTTTGGTGGTGGTATTGGTAGTGTAAATTATAATAAAAACCGCTATGATAACCGAGATAATGATGTATTTATTTTAGCCGCCGGAAATATTGGTATTGAATACAATTTTGATTTTCCATTGCTAATTTCTTTGGATTTCAGACCTGAATTTGGATTTGGCGATGATGATGTATATAATGCCTTTGCACCGGATATAGCACTTGGACTTAGATACCAATTCTAGATTTAGATAAAATATCTTTATTAAAAACGCTTCAAAGTAAACTTTGAAGCGTTTTTTTATGGTTATTATTTAATCCCTTTTTCAGGGTTCGCCTAAGGTTTTTAATTAAAACCGGTTTAAACCGTTTTCTCTATATTAAGCAGTGCTTTTGTATAAAGATCTTCATACTGAGGAACAATTTTATTAATATCAAACTTTTTAGCCTGTTTCCAGGCGTTGAGCTTGAATTTTTCAAGATTAGCTTCATCTTCCAGAATGGAGATTCCTAAATTTGCCATTTCTTCTACATTGCCAAGATCACATAAATAACCCGAAAATCCGTGAATATTAACTTCCGGAAGTCCTCCGCTGTTTGTTGATATTACAGGCACTCCATTTACCATAGCTTCCAAAGCCGCGAGCCCAAAACTTTCTTTTTCGGAAGGCAATAAGAAAAGATCTGAAAAACACAGAATCTTATCGATTTCATTGCTTTCTCCCAAAAACACCACCTTATTATCAAGACCCAGTTCCATAACAAGATCTTCAGCTTTTTCTTTTTCCGGACCTTCTCCCACCATAATTAGTTTTGACTTAACCTGCTTTTGAATTTTATTGAAAATATGGATCACATCCATAATTCTTTTTACAGGCCTGAAATTACTAACATGAGTAATAATTTTTTCATCTTCATTCCCCAAAAGGGAGCGTTCACAAAGTATATGTTTTTTTGTTGATTTTGTGACATCAATAAAATTTGGTACTACATTGATATCCTTGGTGATTTTAAATAAATTCAAAGTATCCTTTTTTAAACTTTCAGAAACAGAGGTCACCACATCACTCTTATTAATACTGAAGGTAACCGCCGGTTTATAAAACGGATGATTTCCAACAAGGGTAATGTCTGTGCCGTGTAGCGTAGTTACCATAGGGATAAAAATGCCATCTTCTTCCAGCATTTTTTTGGCCATATACCCCGCATATGCATGAGGAATTGCATAATGCACATGCAAAAGTTCTATTTTATAAAGTTTCACCATATCCACTAACTTACTGCTTAATGCAAGTTCGTAGGGCTGAAAATGAAATAATGGATATTCCGGAACATGGACTTCATGAAAATGTACATTTCCAGTAAGTTGTTCCAGGCGTACCGGTTGTTTGTAAGTAATAAAGTGGATCTCATGGCCTCTTTTTGAAAGGGCCAATCCCAGTTCTGTAGCAACAACGCCACTTCCTCCAAAAGTTGGATAGCAAACAATAGCTATTTTCATATATACCTGTTTATTGTATTTTATAGGACTCCAAATAAATATCAGAAGTCATTTTTTGATATACTATTTTCAGCATAAACCAGGCTAAATTGCTATGGGTTTATTTGCTTTTAGTAATACTGGTATTCAAACCGGGATCTACATCAAAAAGAAGGGATTCATAAATAACTGACTGTATTTTAGAACGAATATCCTCCCTTATCAATTTTCTATTATCAACATCAGGAAAAGTCCTGTTTGATAAAAACACATATACAATTTCTTCTTCCGGATCTGCCCATGCAAAAGTGCCTGTAAACCCGCTATGTCCAAAACTTGACAGCGAAGCACACCCGCAGGTTGGCCCCGATTTTCCCAGCTGTGGTTTGTCGAAACCTACCCCCCGCCTTACATTTTTTTCACAATAATAACAGTTATTGAATTTATCCAGAGTTTCCTGTTTAAGATACCGCTTTCCTCCGTAATTTCCACCGTTTAAATAGAGTTGCATGATTTTGGCCACATCATTTGCATTGCTAAACAAACCGGCATGCCCTCCTATTCCTCCCTGCATAGCAGCACCCTGATCATGAACATACCCATGAACCAATTGCCTTCTCCACAATTTATCTACTTCCGTAGGAACAATTTGCTCAAGATCAAACTTATCTCTTGGCACATAGGTAGTGAAATTGGCTCCCAAAGGTTTGTAAAATTCCTCCTGGGTAGTAAAAGCCATCGAAGCATTATAATGGTCCTCGAGGTAATATTTCATCATATAAAACGGAAGATCACTGTACTTATAACCAATTTCACGTTCTAAACCACTTTTTCGAATTTCCCCCAAAATAGAATCACGAATATCATTCCTGATAAACATTTTTTCAGCAACCGGGATTGAAAAACCATCGGTAGCTTCTTCCCTATAGTATTTTACAGACGGGCGTTTGGTAGCCTTGTCAATGGTTGGAACATAAAGAGGCAGCCAGGCCTTTAACCTTCCATAATGAAGAAGAAGATCCTGTAAGCGAATGTCCGCCTTATTGGATCCTTTAAAAGCAGGCATTAAATCCCCTAATTTGGAATCGAAATTAAGGGTTCCATTTTCCTCAAGCTGCATAATCAATGGAAGGCTTGCAAGAATCTTTGTGAGGGAAGCCAGGTCGTAAACCGAAGAATTTGTTACCGGAGTATTCTTTTCATACGTGTGAAAACCGGCATTACGCTCAAAAACCACTTTTCCCTTTCTGGCGACAATCACCTGAAGGCCCGGCGTCATTTTTGAATCGATGGACAATGTTATTAAGGAATCGATCTTTTTTAAAACTTTTGAATCCATCCCTACCGATTCCGGTAATCCATAGGATAAACGATCCAGTTTTCCTGAAATATAGCCTGTACCCTCCGGAAAATTATCTCCAATGCTTACCGGAAGTTTTCCCTTTGCCGCTAAAGCCCCAAAGATTATTTGAGCTGATTTCTCCTGGGCGATGACCGAATTTTGGTAACTTAATACAATCCCTTCTATATTGCTGGTAGATTTAAGATCACTTAGTGCGTAGGGTCTGGCAAAAATATCCAGGATAGTTCTGTTATTCCGTGCGATTTCATGAATCCATAATTGTTCTTCGGTGCTGAATTTATACCCGGCCCAGGGAGATTTATCAGACTTATGAAATCCAATTATCACCTGGTTATATGCCTTTAACTTCTCCAGTAAATCCTCAATTTTGTTTGCTTTAACCCAGTCTACCTTTGCGTATCGGGATAACTGATTAAAAAATGGAGCAGCATCCGCATCTCCAAAATTCACGTACGCAATTTTAAGGGTTTCCAGATTTCGGAAAGGAAGGACACCCATATCATTTTTAATTAGGGTAATGGCATTTTCCATTAAATCCTCATACAGCAACTGGTCCTGGACTGTGTTTAAGTCCTTAATTAAGTTAATAGTATCAACAGGCTTGTAATTCCCTAATCCCGCCTTATACTTAGCAAAAAGTATCTTTCTAACAGAATGTGCCAATCGTTCTTCTGAAATTATCCCATCTTGGTAAGCATCCATTATTTTAATTTTTGCCTTTGGAATATCTTCAGAGATTAGTAGTATATCATTTCCTGCTAAAAACGCAGCCAGATCTATTTCTCCGGGATTTTTATAATTGGAAGCTCCCTTCATATTAAGAGCATCGGTAAAGATAAGGCCCTTAAAATCCATCTTCTCCTTTAGCAGGCCTGTGACGATTGCTTTGGAGGTAGAGGATGGGGAATTTTGCTCCTCTTCCAGTGCCGGGACATTGAGGTGAGCGATCATTACAGATGAAACTCCTTCCTCAATTAATTTTCTGTAAGGATAAAGTTCAATCTCCTCAATCCTTTTTTTGGAAAAGGAAATGGTTGGTAATATTTTATGAGAATCTGTTTGAGTATCGCCATGCCCGGGAAAATGTTTCGCGCTGGATAAAATCCCTTCGCTATGCATCCCTTTCATAAAGGCAACTGCCTTTTCTGTAACGTTAATTTTCTCTTCTCCAAAAGAGCGATTTCCAATAATGGGATTTTCAGAATTTGTGTTGATGTCTATAACAGGAGCAAAATTAATATGAACACCTAATCGTTTGGAATTACGGGATATAGCTGCACCAGCTTCCTCAATTAGATGAAGGCTTTTCAAAGCGCCTAAGGTCATATTCCACGGTAGCGCAAAAGTTGAATCCAACCGCATTGCTAATCCCCATTCTGCATCCATACCTATTAAAAGTGGGATTTTAGAAAGTTCCTGATATTCATTATTTAGCTTTGCCTGCCTTTGCGGCCCACCTTTGGAAAAAATTATTCCGCCAATCTGTTCTTCCGCAATAAGAACTTTTACCTTATTTGTAAGTCCTTTTGATTGATTGGAGAAAACATCTACCATAAACAATTGCCCCACTTTTTCCTGCAGGCTCATACCATCATAAATACTGTCCACCCATTGCCGCTGCTGAAGAATGTCGGCGGATAAAAGGGGGTTCATTTGTTGTGAAAAAACAGTGATCGATGAAAATATGCCAAAAAGAATTGTAATAAGGTAAAGCTGAAGGGACTTCATTGTTCTCCTTTATTTTAAAAAGCGGTTGTGCCAGCTTTCAGAAGCAGGTACTTCCCAATCTGAAAGGTATTCTGCTTTGGTGTTAACGAGATTATTAAATACAATGGTATTTGGAGAAACACTCCCCCATATCTTGCGCTTCATCCACGACGACAGAACTG
>JAWOHC010000008.1:0-4010 GCA_046496275.1 Gillisia sp. | reverse complement strand
AATGTTTCTCCCCGTACTGGGGATTCATGGTTAAACAAAATTCCATTACAGGCAAACATATCATAGGCTTCTCTATGATTAACAGTGGTCCAGTAAGCGTATAATTTGGCTATCGCATAAGGACTTCGGGGATAAAAAGGAGTGGTTTCGCTTTGTGGCACTTCCTGCACTTTTCCATATAATTCAGATGTAGATGCCTGGTAGAACTTCGTTTTATTTTCGAGTCCTAATAATCGTATAGCTTCCAATATCCTTAAAGCGCCCAATCCATCTGCATTCCCCGTATATTCAGGAGTTTCAAATGAAACCTGGACATGGCTCATAGCGGCCAGATTATATATTTCATCCGGTTGGATCTCCTTTACCAAACGTATCAGGTTTGAACCATCGGTCATATCTCCGTAATGGAGTATGAAATCCCTGTTTTCCACATGGGGATCCTGATAAAGGTGGTCTATCCTGTTTGTATTAAACTGGGAGGCCCTTCGTTTTATCCCGTGAACTATGTAGCCTTTTCCAAGTAAAAATTCACTTAAATAGGCGCCATCCTGCCCTGTAACTCCTGTGATTAAAGCTGTCTTCATATGTATTCCTTATTAATTTTCCGTTTTATGCGGACCCAATCCTGAATTGGACCATTAGATTAATGGCTTTTTTTAGGTAAGCTGGCATGGCTCCGCCCTTTGAGTCCCAAAACCGTTGAAACCCGGGCTTATATATTTAAAGATAAATTGGGGAAAATGGTATTTATTTCTATTATTTTGGTGGGGAAACTTCTTCTGGATATGGGGTACATCCAGGGCATTTTGAATTATTATTCACTACTATATCTTTCCTTCAACTTTAAAAATGGATCTACCGCGAGGCGATCAACTTTAAACTATTAAAGAAGTAAAACAATATTTAATGTGGGGAACAAAAATGTAGGGAATTCTAACTCTTAAATTTGTGGGGAGGATTGTAATTCTATTCTAAGCTAAGTATAAAGGCATTAAAGAAAAAATGTTTTCGATAAAACGCAAAATTATAATGTTTAAATAACATTCAGATAAATTGCATAAGGTCAATTTGTTGTAAATTCTGACTTATGAAATTCACACTTGAACCCTAAAGGATTTTCCTCGTAGGAATTATATTCCAAAACATAAAGAAATTAGGATAAAAAAGTGTCAGCGGTTCAGGATTCCATCACCTCTTTTATACTAACGGTTACGGTACATCCTAACGCAAGCAAAATAAGCCGCATTTTGGTTTTCCCAATATCTATAATTTTGGCCTCCTGATCCTTAAATACTCCGGCATTAAGTTTTATAATTTCTCCCGGGGTTAAGCCGGTAACTTCTATTTTTTCCATTTGGCCACCTTCCAGCCAGTCACGAATCGTTTCGATCTCCTTGTCTGAAATTAATGCTGGTTTACCTAACCAATAGACAAATCGAACAATCCCAGTTACTTCAAAAACTTTTTCGCGTTCGTGCTCGTTTAGTTTTACAAAAAAGTATGAACTAAACAGAGGTTTGGTAATTGTTTTTTTTCTGTCGCTCCATTGCCGAACTTCCTTAATGACCGGGCAATAGACCTGGATGCCCATTTTTTCCAGGGTATTGGCAGTTTTAATTTCATACCTTGATTTGCTATATAAAACATACCAGCTCATAATAAGTTGAGTTTTAGAAAAATTAAAAAAATGAATATGCTTATCCGTTTAGAAACCAAAAAACAGTTTTTGTCCCCCTGAGCCTTTCGACTGGCTCAAGACAGGCTCTGTAGAAGGAGTCTCCCTGAGCGCAGTCGAAGGGTCAAACAAAAACGTGCCGACTGCCCTCGACGTGACATTTTTTAGTTCAATTTTGCCTTTTGGGTCTCTTAACCGATATAACAAAAAAGAATTTTTATTTTCAGTGAAGCATTATATCAATACATCTGAAAAAGTGTCATCACTTTCCAAAACGTGTTTAGCATAGGAACATTCCGGAATTATTTTCAAATTTTCCTGCCTTGCAAATTCCACTGCTTCAAACACTAACTTCTTACCTATACCTTCACCCTCAAATTCGGTATATACTTCGGTATGTTCTATAGTAATTTTGCTTTCACTTGTCCAGGCATAACTCATGGTTCCGGCTTTTACATCTTTTTTGCTTACCGCGTCAAAACGTCCTTTATTTTCCTCTTTTGTATGTTCTATTTTCATTCCTAAATTTATTTAAGTAACTTATTTTAGTGCTGTTAATTTAACTTTCCGCCTTTTGCAACCCACCAGGGACGGACTTCCACTTGTAACCTTCCTGCCATCACCATAGGATCGAGTCGTGCCAAACTATCGGCTTCTTTTTGGGTTGGGGTATTATAAATCACAATTCCCCGCAAGTCACCATCATCACCCATCGGTCCTGTTAAACTTGTATAACCTTCCGTATGCATTCTGCTTAAGTGTGCCATATGTTGCTCCTGAAGTTTTGCTAAGCTTATGGAATCCTGTGAACGATTCGTACCGGATTTTAAAAAAACAATATAATATTGCTGCATTAGATAAATAGAATCCCCTTCTTTATAGGTGAAGGTTTGGTAGCCTTTCTCTTTCAATTCCTTAGTAATGGAATCTATATTTTTAGTTTCGGCTTTCACTCTTGATTCTGAAGGAATTCCCCTGATTTTTTCCACAGGTTGTTCACAGGAACTTATCATTAAAAGAAGGGCAAAAAGTATAAGGATGTTTTTCATCTGAAGCTCTTTAATTCATTTTATCCTAATTACCAATTAAGATAGGGTTTTTTGCTTAACTGAGAGTTGTAATACCTAATATCCCCGGTTACTTCCTCTCCAAGCCAAAGTGGTTTCGAAAATGTATCTTCTTCGGCATTTAATTCAATTTCAGCTACTACCAATCCTTCATTTTGGCCATGAAAGTCATCCACCTCAAAAATGTGATTCTCGACTTCTACAAGGTATCGGTCTTTTTCTATGATTCCCGGTTCACATAATGTCAACAAATTCTCCGCTTCTTCTACTTCTATTTCCTTTTCCCACTCAAATCTGCTTAATCCATTTTCGCTGGATTTTCCTTTTACGGTAAGAAATGCCTGTTCACCATTGATCCGGATCCTAACCGTTCGCTCCGGATGTGTATTTAAAAACCCCTGTACGATCCTGGTATTTTGATATGAATCTGACTTAAAAGCATTCGATTTCACCAAAAATTTTCGTTCAATTTCTGTCATAATTATTTTCAAATTAATTGGAAGAAGCTATTTCCTTGATCTCTTCAGATTCTATCCTCTTCTTATTATAACCTTGTTTTGCGACACTAAGCATCGCTCTTGCAATAGTTTCCGGATGAATGGGGCGATATTTCTTTAAAGGCCCCAGCATTACAAAATTCAAAACCTTCATCGCATTTTTGGCCAGATTCTCAAAAAACCTTTTTTCCTCCCGGTCTCCCGAAATAAGCGATGGTTGAAAAATATACGTGCTTTCTATATTTTGAGACAGCACAGCTTCCTCCATTTCACCTTTGACTTTGTTGTAGAATACAGCACTATTTGCAGCAGCCCCAAGGGCCGAAATCACCAATAAAGTATTAATTCCATTTTCTTTACAAAGCCTCGCCGCGGTTACCGGAATTCCGAAATCAATTTTTCGGTAAGTATCCTTATCCGGGGTTTTGCTTTTTGTGGTTCCAATACAACAAAAAACTTCATCGGCCTTAAAAAGCTCAATATATTCATCCAGCCGAAACATATCGATGAGATGTTCTTCAATCTTCTCATCCCTAACGGCGACAGGCGATCTTGAAAAGAGGATGATCTTTTCATAGGTTGGATCCTTTAATAATTTCTGAAGTAAAATTCCACCGGTTAATCCGGTAGCTCCTCATAAAATAGCTGTTTTCATAATTTCTGAAATATTTACTTTGCCAAAAGCTGAAATTCTTTGGTTTGTACTTATAAAGATAGGATTTTGAGTTTGATTTTTTAACAAAGTTGGTTCAACGAATCTTTGTGTCTTCG
>JAWOHC010000393.1:0-4523 GCA_046496275.1 Gillisia sp. | reverse complement strand
ATCCGGCTTCGGTTGGCTTTTTTAAAGGAGCCTTTGAAAACATAGGGGATTTGCAGTTTATCGGTTATTTCAAGAACTTTTTCAGCAATTCTCAGCGCCATTTCTTCGCCTTCAATAGCGCAGGGACCGGCAAGCAGAAAAAAGTTGTTGGAATTGAGATGGTTTAACTGAGGTATTTTATCGAGTTTCATTGTCATGCAGTTATTGTGCAAAGATAACAGATAAATATGGTAGTAACCATCGCTTTTGGCGACGCAATTTTCCAGGATTGCAGATGGAATCGTTCAATACCCATATAAAAGCCAATTTTTTTAATGTTAGGTCATTGAAGTATGATCTCCTGCACTATTAAGATATTATTAATAAATACTAAATTTTTAATGCTGTGTTAATCTGCATTTAAAGTTTCAATGACTTTCTGTTCACACCCTTCTTTGTTTGCAGGGCTATCTTTACAAGGAAAAATATAGCGAAAAATGTCTGCAAAATACTTTTTAAACTTTATTGTGTTTTTTATTGTAACAGGTTCTTTGTCAGCATCCAATATTAGGGGGGTAGTTACCGATAGCGATAGTGGTGAATTAATGACCGGAGCCTATGTTATTTACAAAAATATTTCTACAGATGAATTGTTTCAAACGGTTTCCGGTTTAGATGGCTCCTATGTTTTAAGAAATGTACCGGCAGGGGAATATCAACTAAGCGCAAGTTATGTAGGGTATTTGTTGGTTCAGGAAACCCTAATGGTCCCCGAAAATGATATCGTTAAGGATATTGCATTGGAGGCAGATAAAGAGTCCCTGGGAGAAATACTTATTGTAAGTGATACTAGGGGGACAGATGCCCAGGCAAGAGCGTTGGAAAGAAAATCGGCTAATATTGTTAATATAATTTCAGCCAAACAAATTGAATTATCACCAGATATTACCGTGGCCAATGTTATACAGCGCGTATCGGGTTTGTCTATAGAGCGCAATGCCAGCGGTGATCCCCAATATGCTATTATAAGGGGAATGGACAAGCGTTATAACAATACTCTTATTAATGGTATTAAAATTCCATCGCCAGATAACGAAAACAGATTTGTACCCCTTGATATTTTTCCTGCAGTTTTCCTGGAACGCCTGGAGGTGTTTAAGTCTTTAACGGCAAATATGGAGGCCGATGCTATAGGGGGAACAGTTAATATGGTTATGAAAGATGCACCCGTTAAAGAATATCTGGATGCCGATATCCAATTTGGTGTAAATCATATAAATTTTGAAAGAGGATTTGATACCTATGACAGGTCCAACCTAAATAAATTATCTCCAAGCGAACGATTTGGAGCAGATTATCGAGCCACCCCGGCCGATTTCCCTGTGGAAAACATGATTGAGGAACGAATTACGCCACTTCCGGATATTTTTGCCAATATATCCTATGGGAACAGGTATTTCAAAAATAAGCTTGGAATCATGGTGGGTGGGAGTTTTCAAAACTCATATCGTCCAGTAAGCAATTACTTTTATGACCCATCTGTAGATTTTCGTGAAGGAATTGGCAACCCTTTACTGATGCGGGAGTTAATTGAGCGGGAGACAAGTTCACAAATGCAACGAATAGCTTTTCACTCAAAGCTGGATTATAAGTTTAATGAGAATCATAAGCTCGACCTCTATTTTGGGAAATATTATTTAAATGAATTTAGGGTAAGAGATCAGGAAAGAAGAGAGAGTTTTGTGTCTACAGATAATTATGCGGTTTATCCCGTTACAAGGTTCAGCAATATATTTCAGGAAATAACCACTTTTGACTTAGGCGGAGAACATAAATTGTTGAATTATTTTAATTTCGACTGGAACGCAATCTATTCCGTAGCAACTAATGACAGGCCAGATGATGGGGTGTTTTCAAGAGCCGGGAATTACAATGTTGCCCAGGACAAAATTCTTAGTGAAATTGTTTATTTCCAGGGTACAAATAATTCCAGAGCCTGGGAACGCAACAGGGATGATGATATTTCCCTATACTTCAACCTTAGCTTTATGCCCAATATTATCAATGAAAACACCGAGTTTCAATTTGGTGGGGTATTGCGCAATAAAGTGAGGGATAATTATTACAACTACTATAATTATGCTCAAATATTTGGCCAATTTAGAGGGGAAAACTGGAATAATTTTGGCGAGGTGAATTTTAATGCAATGGCCAATCCCAGGGGTAGTGGGGCCAGAAGCAATCTTGTTTACGATGCGGCTGAAGATGTATATGCCGGATATTTTAATACGAAATGGATATTAGGGAATACTGAAATTCAGGCCGGGGTAAGAGCAGAGCAAACGTATCAAAGTTATGAGATTAACGAGCTATCTGCTTCTTCGAATGATGTGGAAATAGGTCAGGAGCAGGATTATCTGGATTTTTTCCCGTCGTTAAGTTTAAAACATCGATTAACCGATAAATCCAATCTTAAAGCTACTTATTTTAAGGGAATAAGCCGTCCCGGGTTTTATGAAATTGTTCCCACCGTGCGAAGTGCCGGGGGAGGGGATTCATTTTATAGCGAGCGCGGTAATTCAGATTTGCGCCCTTCATACGGCCATAGTGCAGATATGCGATATGAATTCTTTCCAAACTCAATAGACCAAATCTTACTGGGAGTATTCTATAAAAAGATCATAGATCCTATAGAATACGGTTTTCCTTTGGTAAGCGAAGAAGGTGAGAACCCGGTTACCAATAGAATATTACCGCAGAACTATGACGATGCTATCAATTTTGGTGTTGAATTTGACTTTACCAAATACATTAACAAATTTGGTCTTAGGCTAAATTACACCTACACCAATTCTCAAATAAGCACTAACAAAATTGTGATTAATGAAGACCGGTCCAGAACCCTGGTTAATCAAACCAGGCCATTACAGGGCCAGTCTGATCATATTGGGAATGTAAGCTTGTTGTACAAAGACCTTGTAAATAAACTGGATGTCCAACTGGTTGTGAATTATACAGGTGAAAGAATAGTATTTGTGTCTCCTTTTCTTGATGCCGATCATTATATGAGACCCATGACCCAAATGGACTTCTCTATAGAAAAAGGCCTGAGTAACCGCTTTGTAGTCTTTTTCAAAGGGAACAATTTATTGAACACCCCGTTCCAGCTGGTCGTAAATAAGCCGTTGGCAAGACCGGAAGATCCATACCCATACCAAACCGATCCTACTAAGGTAGGATTTATAAGAAGAGACCTTTTTGGAGTTTCCTTTAGAGTAGGAGCCAGATATAGTTTTTAATAATCAATAATCAATAATTTAAAATCAAATGAAAATGAAAAAGTTAACAATGTTATTTTGGATGTTTTCGATCGTTTTTTCGGTAGTATCCTGTTCAAGTGATGATGCAGATGTTCCTCCAACAGTAGTTATAGATCCGGATGATAACGGCGGAACCGTAATTCCAGATGAGGTTGGAATATCAGGTGATATGAGTGAAATAGATTTTGAAGCAAACGGTACCTATGAGGTAACCGGAGACCTGTTTGTCCAGGAAGGAGAATCTGTAACTATTCCTGCAGGTGTAACTTTAGAATTTCAGGAAGGTGAAAATGGAGAAGCTTGGTTTGTAGAGGTTTTTGGTTCTCTATACATCTTGGGAGAAGAAGGTTCTAGGGTAACCTTAACAGCATCTAATGATTTGATAAATTCCTCAAAAAATCAGGGAATTGGTCAATTATGGGGTGGAATTATAGGAACCGTAACCACTGGTGATCTTGTAATTGAGTACACTGATATTTTACATGCAGGCGGGACCGCCAGAGAAGAAAACGCTATGGCTCAACCTGCTACAGGTCGTGATGGTGAATTGGATGCTGGTGATGCAAGTTATGCCCTTTATTTTGTTAGAGAAGATGGTTTGAGACAGGATGGTGTTTTTATATTGAATCACTCAAAAATTGCTTTTACACCAGATGATGCTATTAGAATTAACGGTGGAAAAACGCTAATGACCTACAATACTTTTGAAGTTACCGGAGGTACCGGTGGTGATGCAGTAAATATTAAAGCAGGTTCAAATGGAGATTTTGCTTTTAATCTTTTTTACAATCTTGCAACTAATGCATTAAAAACAGCCGATTCAGGACCAGGAGAGAGAGGAAGAGCTCAAACTAACTTTTACAACAACACGATTATAAATTCTGGTTTTAGAAGAGCAGAATCTGGTAGAGGTGCAGGATTAAACTATGAGTCTAATGCCTTTGGAGATGTTTATAATAACTTATTGGTGAACAATAGATTTGGATTACGCCTTGTAGCCGGGGAATCAGAGCCGGATGTAAGCCGAATTAATTACGGGTATAACTGGTACTACGGTGCTGTTCAAACTATAGTAGATGAATTCTATCCTTCAACTAATACCTCCTCTGTTGGGATGATTGGAAACGATCCAAGAACTCCAATTCCAGATTCAGATGTAACCGGTGGACCAGGAGAAAACGATCCTATGTTTGCTAATTATGATCCTTCAGGATTTACCTTCTC
>JAWOHC010000075.1:0-3257 GCA_046496275.1 Gillisia sp. | reverse complement strand
ATCGATGAAAATAGAACTCCCTCCGCGGACTGTAAATCAAAATAAGGCCACTCAAAAAATGTTAAATTTTTAAGTAAACGGAATAATTACCGATTATCCTGATCGGGTGATCAAAATGAAAAAGAATGCTAATTAAAGAGCAAAATTCTTTCGGTTTAGATTGAAGCAAATCCCCTGAACTATGCAATTATTTTTTATTATCATAATGTAGATGTAATATCGCTTCCTTCTCTAATATGTAAATTTACAACCATAACTATAAAAGGATATCGCGATGAAATCTACGAGGATTAACCTACAAATCCTGGATAAAATCAGTATGCATAGACTGTCTCTTCAGGGAGCTCCAACAAATTTACTTCCGGATGGCACATCACAACTCAATGTCAGGCTTTTACAAGCTAAAAATGTAATTCTTTCCGGCGAATTCCATCCAATGAGTGAAGATACTTTCAGAGAAAATTTAATCAAAGGGAAGGTTAATGTACAGCAGGAGATAACTCCCGAAACTGAGATTTTAATCTGCGGGAAATATCCGGACTGGATGCTGGTTGAGGAAGCGCGGCTCTACGGGATTAAAATAATATTTGTTGATAAAGCGGGAGAATTTTTCAGCAGAATAGCAACAAAACTTTGTGAAAGCAGCAGGCCTGTTCTGTGTTATAAAGAACCAATGGGAGTTTAAATTCCATTTTTTTATTGCGCAGAATAATAATTGCTTATAAAAAGGGAAGTAAACGGGCCCAACTAATGTGATATTTATCCGGCGGCTTTCTGAACTTCAGAATCTACAAAGGAAAATTTTTATCCGGGGGGTCTATGATAAATAAGGATTCTTAAAAATGAAGATATTAATATAATATTAGACGGTATTTATATTACCTGATTAAATTATAATGAAAATTTGGCCTTTGGGTTTACTACTAGCTCTCTATAAAAAATGATCTCCTGTGCGATATTTGTTGAAAGGTCTCCAACTCTTTCTATTTTTTTGATAACGGTAAAAAGTAGTAGGGATTGATCTATTAAATTCACCTCATTTTTCATTAATACAGATATAACAGAAATAATGTTGCAATTAATTTCATTTAATTTATGTTGCTTCATAAATACCTTATGTGCCCGTTGGTTATCCTGGTCGAGATAGGCTTCCTGAATATCTTCCAACATAGAGGTAACACAGGAAAACATTTCATCCAGACTAAGCCTTTTCAACAATTTTTCATCGGGAAGCAAGTCTGACTCTGCTATATACCTGGAAATGCTTAAAGCATGGTCCCCAATGCATTTCAGGTCATAAATAATTTTCCGAAGAACCATTATAAACTTTAGGTCATTCCCTACTGGCTGGTGTAGGGTGAGAAACTGCTCACATTCGTGATCAAGATTTAAAACCAGCGCGTGAACCCGATACTCCCTATAGATAACATATTCTGCTAAATCCTTATCCTGTTTAAGATATGCTTCAATAGAGTTCTCCAGTTGCATTTTACAGAGATTAAACATTTCTGTTCCTAATTGGTTTAGCAGGTCTTTACGTGGGTCTATATTTACCATTGTTTTGTTTTATAAAATTGTGTGGATACATGTATTTATTATTAAAAATAGGCTTAATTAATAGCCAATAAAGCTGTCTTTCCCGTAACCATGTTAAAGATTCTAATTGAAAACCTGATAATGGAGAATACTTTTTAATCCAAGCTCTGCGAATATAAAGGAAAGCATATAAATGAATTTAAATTACAGATTATCAAATAATTAAGGAAGGGTTAACCTCAGGTTACAGGGACTTTTATGTATTGGGAAGTAAAAACCTAATTTTTGTATTGGTAATGCAGGAGAGTACAGAACACTATAAATACTTCCTTCTTAAATTAAGATGATCCTAAAGTTTTTTTCTAATTGCATCTGAGAAAAAAACAGACCACTTACCTGAAACTTTTACGATCCTTTTTTGTGTATTGAAATCTAGATGTACCAGACAGAATTTCGGGCGAAATCCATCTCTCCATTCAAAATTATCTATATAGGTTCATACAAAATAGCCTTTTACATTCAGTCCATCCTGTTTAGCCTTGAGTAATGCAGCAAGATATTCTTGTAGAAAGCTGATCCTGTTGTCATTGCTTTCTACAAGGCGGCGCCATTTTCTGTAAAATAAATTTTTCCAGCTTCTTTATTTGGAAACAATAAATTGAGGATTGCCTACTTTAAGTTTTAAAAAGGCTGACAATCCGGAGAAGAAAAAAGGGAAAGAGAAGGAATGATACTTATGTTTAGAAGTTTGGACATTATCCAACAGTCCGTTTTCCAAGTATACCAGGTTTAAATTTCCAGCAATTTAGGAATGACATATTACTCAATAATTATGTAATCATTAAATCCCCTTTAAGATGTTATCCCTATGGAGGTTTTTTAAAGAAAGTGAATTGAGTATTCGAAACAAACGACAGCAAATAATAACCTAAAAATAATGGACCGAAGACAAAGTCTTAAAATTGTTTATTATAATTTCATTTTATTGTAAATGAGTAAAAACAGTAAAAATGAAAACTTTAGCCAGTTTCAAAATACTACTTTTTATATTCATGATTTTATTGACAAGTTGCGATAAAGACCAGGTAGAGCAAATAGATAACTTAGAGCAAACAGGAGTTCTTGGGATGTATAAACTTGAAACAAGAATAGTGAATGGAATTTCAAGCCTGGCAATTGAATGTTGCGATTACATTGAATTTAAAACAGATAGTGAACCTGGTGACCTAAAAGGAGTATTCAGGGCTTTTGGAGTAGGATATGAAACAAATGGGGTGTTTGAATTAAATCCTTCAACCAATACCATTCAGTTTGAATATAATGATACACAAACATCTTATGGATTTAAAAGTTTAGAGGATGTAATTACATTTACCTATTCTGAAGATAATGCTGAAATTATTGAATATTGGAGAAAAAATGAATAAAAAAGGCCGTACAACATTGTATGCTAAGGGCAAATAAGGCTTAAAGTCTAAAATTAATCTTTTTTGATCCTAAAAAATTTTGAAATTCGCTGACCATGGATCGTTCCTAAATCCTGCACTGCGCTTATATTTGATTCTTTTTTACAAGACTTTAATTTCTATCATTCTTTGATCTAACCCAAACCAATTAGAACTTCTCCTGTTTTAGATTCACCTTACGAGCCATTTGACCCTTTTACCATTTTTTGAAAAAGCAAAGTTCCGGAATTTAGAAATTAGCCGGCCTTGTAAACG
>JAWOHC010000273.1:0-7958 GCA_046496275.1 Gillisia sp. | reverse complement strand
ATCAGGAGTTATAGCGCTGCAGTGCAGCAGGGAGATTTGCTGAAATTTGGAAGCCGATCCCTTAAGTTTAAAGAGGTGATTTCAGATTCCCGATGTCCAATAAATGTTTCCTGTATTTGGGAAGGTGAAGCCAAAGTACTGGTAGAACTATTTGAGAATGGAAGATTTTTAGAAGAAAAGGTGCTTTTGGTAAATTCAAAAAACAGTTCTTTAAGTTTTTTATCGGAAGCCGTTGCGTACAGTATTTCGGGAATTGATTTAATGCCCTATCCAACAGTTCAGTCAAAAAATACCAAACCGGATTATAGCCTTAAAATGAGGGTGAGCGAAAAATTATAATTTTTTTCCAATAATGTCCGGTATAGAATCAAGATCGTTCCGCATTTGGCGTAACTGTTAGCATCAAGAACCAAGACTTAATTTTACTTAACTGATAAACATTTACGTATAATTACAATTATTGCAGAACACTTTAATTATAAGTTAATTTAAAAATTTTGTAAAAGGTAAGGTCAGTTTTTAAAAATCTCATCGGATTTCCCCTGATTTTTAGCGTCGTTTACCAATCAAATCAATGACAACCGCAGTCGGAAATGCCACAACTTTTTTCCGATTTCTTTTTGCTTTTTAGAAAAGCGGGTTTCCATATAAACTTCGTGATCATATATCCCCAGGCAAGGGCGAAGGTGAAAAAGACCAATATTTCCTGAAGTACTTCCATAATTTCTTAGGTCAAAATCTAAATTTAAGCCGTTCCTTATTTTAATAATTGGAACGCAATTAAAGCTACAAGATAGGCAAACAGGCTCATAATTACCAATTGTAAAACAGGCCATTTCCAGGTATTGGTTTCCTTTTTTACAATTGCCAGGGTGCTCATGCATTGCATTGCAAAGGCATAGAAAAGCAGTAAACTAATTCCGCTGGCAAAGGTAAACAGGGGTCCGCCAAGTATTGGGTTGGTTTCCGCCGCCATTCGGTTTTTAATGGTTTCTTCCTCACCACTTCCCACGCTGTAAATGGTTGCAAGGGTTCCTACAAAAACTTCCCTGGCAGCAAAAGAGCTTAGGATGGCAATTCCTATTTTCCAGTCAAATCCAAGCGGTGTGAATACAGGTTCAATCGCTCTGCCTGTGATACCTATGTAGGAATGTTTTAGTTTATAGGAGGCAATCTCTTCCTCCAGTTCTGCACCAGAAAGGTTTTCAGATTGGATACCAACAATCTCTTCGGCCTTGTCAAAATCATCGCCCGGTCCATAACTTGCCAGGACCCATAAGATTATAGAGATTGCCAGGATTATTTTCCCTGCTCCAAAAACGAAGGATTTTGTTTTTTCCAATACATTAATCCCCACATTTTTGAAAATTGGCAGTTTATAGGTGGGCATTTCTATTACAAAATAGCTTTTGGATTTTATTTTTAAAACCAGATTTAACAGCCAGGCAGAAAAAATTGCAGTTCCAAAGCCTATCAAATAAAGCAGCATGAGGGTTAATCCCTGTAAATTAAGTCCGTAATAGGTTTCATCTGGAATAACCAGTGCTATTATTATAAGGTAGACGGGCAACCTGGCGGCACAGGTGGTAAAGGGGATCACTAAAATGGTGATAAGTCGTTCCTTCCAGTTTTCAATATTTCGCGTTGCCATTACCGCGGGAATAGCGCAGGCAGTTCCGGACACCAGGGGAACTACGCTTTTGCCGCTAAGTCCAAACCTTCTCATGATCCGGTCCATTAAAAATACCACGCGACTCATATAACCGCTTTCTTCAAGAATTGAAATAAACAGGAACAGGAAAGCGATTTGAGGAATAAAAATCACAATTCCTCCCAGACCCGGTATTATTCCTTCTGCAATTAGACTGGTAAAGGGACCTGCAGGAAGGGCGGTTTTTAACCATTCGCTAAGGGATGCAAATGTTTCATCAATAAAATCCATCGGGTACGTGGACCAATCGTATATCGCCTGAAAGATCAGGAGCATTATTCCGAAGAAAATGAGATATCCCCATACTTTATGCGTTGTGATCCTATCCAGTTTTATCCGAAGATCGGAAGCTGATCTTAGATCTACCTTCATAGCTTCTTTAAGCATTCCGTTGATGAACTGATATCGAAGAATTGTTTCTTTTTGCTGAAGCCTTTTCAGGTCGCTGACGCCTTTGGTCTTAAAACCGGGGTCAAAACTTAAGGATTGCCGGTTGATATTTCCAAAATTCACATCCTGGGTAATCACCAGCCATAGTTTGTATAAAGATTGATTGGGAAAGGCTTTTCTCAATCTTTCAAAATATTCTGGATCTATTGCAGACGCATGCAAACATGGCTCTGTAGAGATCTTCCGGTAATTAATGATATGCTCTTTTAGCTCTTCAATTCCGGTTCCTTTTAGGGAGCTTACAAGAGCAATTTTTGTATTGAGTCGCTCTTCCAGTAGAGCGATGTCGAGTTTGATGCCTTTGCGTTTCATCCTGTCTGCCATATTTATAACAAGGATGGTTGGGATCTCCAAATCTTTTATCTGGGTAAAAAGCAATAGATTTCGTTTAAGGTTTTCCACATCGCTTACGACGATAGCAACATCGGGAAAGTCCTTATCGTTTTTATTGAGCAATAGTTCAATTACCACGTTTTCATCCAGGGAGGAAGCATTCAGGCTATAGGTGCCGGGGAGATCCAGGATATGGGCTTTCAGGCCGCGGGGTAACTTGCAGACTCCTTCTTTTTTTTCTACCGTGATCCCAGGGTAATTCCCTACCTGTTGGTTGAGTCCCGTAAGTTGGTTAAAAACCGAGGTTTTTCCGGTATTTGGGTTTCCAATTAACGCAACATTAATTTGTTTCCCCATATTATATCAATTCTATTTCAATAAGCAGTGCGGTTTCCTTTCGAATGGCTAGATGACTTCCGTTTATATTTAAATACATAGGATCCCGAAAAGGCGCGGTTTGTATCAATTCTACTTCATTTCCTGGAAGACAACCCATTTCCAATAGCTTAAGCGGTACCTCATCAACAGAAAAATCTTTGATAATCCCCTTTTGGCCACGTTGTAAATGAGCGATAGTGAGCTTCATTTTTATTTAGATTGATTTTAAACAAGGCAAAAATAGCCTAAAATTAATGCCTGCAAAAGTTTGCAGGAAAAATCTGCTATTTCTTATATTCAGCTTTTAAGATTTTAAGGTCTTTCAGTAAATCATCTATTGACTCCGGATCGGTACCATCATAGAAACCACGTATCTGGCTTTTTTTATCAACCAGCACAAAATTTTCGGTATGAATCATATCATAAGGACCTCCATCGCCATCAGATTTGGAGGCGAGATAGGATTTTCGGGCAAGCTCATAAATGTGTTTTTTATCTCCGGTAACCAGGTTCCATTTAGAATCAATTACTCCTTTTTCCAACGCATATTCTTTAAGAACAGGAACGCTGTCTGCAACCGGAAAAACGGTATGCGAGAGCAGCAATACTTCGGGGTCATCTTTTATTTTTTCCTGAATTTTAACCATATTGTCTGTCATAATTGGACAAATAGTTAAGCAGGTAGTAAAGAAAAAATCGGCTATGTAGATTTTGTCTTTGTAAAAGGCTTTGGTGATGGTATCTCCATTTTGATTGTAGAGTTCGAAATCTGCTATTTTGTGATACTTTCTTACATATTGTACGGTGGTATCCACCAATTCTGTATTTACCATATCCGGCTGATAGACCGGAAGCTTTTTTACAGGAGTTAAGAGGGTGAAAATGGCATAAACAATAATCACTGAAAGGACCAGGAGTACGATTCCCAGGGTTTTGAATTTTGAAAAAAACTGAAGCATTTTTAGAACTTTTAGCAAAATTACGGTCTAAAAATCAATTAGTAGCAAACAGAGCAATAAAATTACATCACAGTCACAGCCGATTTAATTTATTCTTTTTTTTAGGAGTATTTAAAAGGTTACTTTTGTGCGATTTAAAATTTGAAGATTAGAGAATGGATCCATTTTTAATAAAAGCTATACAATTATTGCTCAGTTTGTCCCTGCTGATTGTTTTACATGAATTAGGACATTTTATACCGGCAAAATTATTCAAAACCAGGGTTGAAAAATTTTATTTATTTTTTGATGTTAAATTCGCCCTTTTCAAGAAGAAAATTGGTGGAACCGAATACGGAATTGGATGGTTGCCCCTTGGTGGTTATGTAAAAATATCCGGGATGATCGATGAGAGCATGGACCGGGAACAAATGGCAAAACCACCGGAAGCCTGGGAATTCCGAAGCAAACCAGCCTGGCAGCGTTTGATAATTATGCTTGGTGGGGTTACCGTTAACCTTGTACTGGGATTTGTTATTTATATGATGGTATTGTTTGTTTGGGGAAGCAATTATGTTACCCCGGATGATATGCCGCGCGGATTTGCAGTGGCCCAGGAATTCAAGGAATTTGGATTTCAGGATGGAGACAGGATCCTGGAAGTTAATGGACAGGAGTTTGAAAATAGTCTGGATATTAACCGCCACCTATTTATGAGGGATGTTAGGTCTATCACGGTTTTACACCAGGACGGAACGGAAGAAACGGTTTCTGTGCCAGCGGAAATAGGTTCCAAAATGTTTGAAGAAGGGGTGATGCAGCCGTTTATTCCTATACAAAATGCTGTGCTGGATAGTGTTTTATTGGATAAATCAGCCGGAATAGCAGGATTACAAAAGGGTGATAGTATTATTTCTTTCAATAATCAGGAAATAGGATATTGGCATGAACTTTCTCCCTTATCTAAGGATGCTAAAAATAAAGAGGTAGAAGTGGTGTTTAAAAGGGGTGATGAGATTAAAAGTGCTAAAGTAACTCCGGATGATGAAGGTTTAATAGGAGTCACATCCAAACGCGATTTCAACGTTCAATCCCGACAATATGGTTTATCCGAAAGTATTACCGAAGGCTTTAAATTTGGATACTGGACCTTACACGATTATGTAGCCCAATTCAAATATGTATTTACGGCCAAAGGAGCAACTCAGGTTGGTGGTTTTGGAGCTATAGGAAGTATATTTCCGGATGCCTGGGATTGGCAGGGATTCTGGATGGCAACTGCCTTTATATCCATTATTCTGGCCTTTATGAACATACTACCTATTCCTGCCTTAGATGGAGGACACGTGGTATTTTTGATGTACGAAATCATCTCGGGAAAAACACCCAACGAGAAATTCATGGAATATGCGCAAATGGTTGGATTTTTTATCCTTATTGCGCTGGTTTTATTTGCCAACGGGAACGACATATATCGCTGGTTATTCGAGTAATAGAAAAAAAATAATTTTTTGAAGTGGCTTCCCGGTTGGGAAGCGTTTTTTTTGAAAATTTTTTAATCCGAAGCAAGCCCTATTTAATCTAATTTACGAAGGGTGCAAAAACAAGAAAGCCTGACATCTCTGTCAGGCTTTTTGCTCCCCCTCTTGGGCTCGAACCAAGGACCCTCTGATTAACAGTCAGATGCTCTAACCAGCTGAGCTAAGGAGGAATGATATTCCTAAAAAATTTCCGCTTCGTCTAAAGAGAAACTATCTCTAAACTTTTAGTTGCTCCCCCTCTTGGGCTCGAACCAAGGACCCTCTGATTAACAGTCAGATGCTCTAACCAGCTGAGCTAAGGAGGAGTGTTACAACGCAATTTTGCGGATGCAAATATAGTATTATTTTTATTTTTTGCTAAATATTCCTTTAAAAATATTGAAGGAATATAATTTATTTACCCTTTTACAAACTTAAGCCTGAAATTTGCCTGAACATGCAGAAATCCTAAGCTTAATATGCCAAGCAAAACAAAGAAAGTAAGTTGAAAAAAATAACGCTCATAGCTAATAAGCCAAATTGTTTGATTTATGGGCATCAACATTTTAATATCCCGGATTTGAGAATATGAAATACTAGAAAATTGGCCAATCAGAGAGCGTATGTTCCCTATAACGAGGTGCAGGGGTTTTGAACCGGATATAGGGGAATAAGTTTTGAAGAAATTAATCTTCTGAAAAGTAATATTTAGGGATATAATCCCTGAATATGATTAAATTTTATCCAGCCTAAAACATATTTGTTTCCTAATTCTCATTTTTTCCTTAATTTTTAAGGAAAAAATTCAGGAACACGGTCTCTTTTTCACAACCTCCTTTTTATAATCCCCCTTATTTGCATTACCTTTAAATCAGGAAATTTGACTCACTAAAAATTTATTAATTGCTAACCCAATTGTTAACGTCTTGAACTATGAAGATCAACTATAAAAATATACAGTTAGTAGCCGTTCGCGGTGATATTGGTAATCAACCCGATGTTGATGCAGTGGTAAATGCAGCGAATGCCGAACTTAGAATTGGCGGTGGAGTAGCAGCAGCAATCCACCGCACTGCAGGGCCCGAACTTTATGAGGAATGCAAACCTCTTGCCCCGTTAAGCCCGGGAGAGGCCGTGATCACCGGAGCATATAATCTTCCTAATGATTTCGTGATACATTGCCTGGGTCCTGTGTATGGAAAAGATAAACCGGAAGCCCAGATTCTGGCGACTTGTTATAAAAATGCCCTTCAGCTTGCAGAAGAGAACAAGATCTCCTCGCTTGCCTTTCCCGCAATTTCAACAGGTGCTTATGGATATCCTTTTAAGGAGGCAACCAAAATTGTGTTCGCAACCATAACCGGTGAACTGGACAGCCTTAAATATGTCGAAAAGATCAAATTTGTGTTGAATGGCGAAGAAGATTTAAAACTGTATACAGAATATTTGCAGAAACTAAGCGCAGAAGAATCGCATTAAAAAATCGGATTGATTCCACTTCTGATTTTGACAAAAAAAATGGAATTGAACAATAGGCCTTAGGGGCGAAAATATACAGCCATAGCAGTTAAAAAAACCAGTCTTGAAAAAGACTGGTTTTTTTAACTTATCCTATTACTTGGTTTGGATGGTTTATAAAAAAATGTAACAAATTCAGTATTTAGTTACTAATTGATAGGATTCTTTTAATGATCCTTAATTAATTCTAACCTAAAATCATTTTACCAAATTAAAACTTCGGCATTTGCTGGATTGCGTATTCATTGATAATTTCAGCCTTTTTAAATCTCTTTAATAAAACAAAACTCCACTATTATGAAAAAAACATTACTTGTTATTCTATTGTCAATTTTAGGTTTCAATGCAAATGCTCAACAAAATAAGAGTGATACTCTCGATAACTTCGCTAAGATAGAATTAGGCCTTCACGGATTAAGTTTTGCCTACGAATTACCGCTTTCAAATAAATTTGTTTGGGAAAATTCTATAGGTGCAGGAATGGGAATGAGCGCAGAAAATAATTCTTTAACCTATTCCTTGGATGTTGTAAGACCGGTGCCTTTTCTAAAATCCAAACTTAAATTTGTGTATAATATTAATAAGAGAATTGCAAACGAAAAAAACATCCGGAATAATGCTGGAAATTATATAGCACTGCAAACCAAATACAGTTTTGGAAGGCCTGCCAATAACACATACAACCGCAGTATGCTTACTGAATTGCATTGGGGAATTCAGAGGAACTTAGGCGGGAATTTTTTATTTAACACCCATATTGGATTCGGCTATCTTGGTGATTTCAATTCAAACAGTGGAGCTTTGTCTCCCACAATAGGTGTTTCATTTGGATACCGAATTTTTTAGCTTTTTCACCCAATTTAATCCATCATTCAGGTGGGAATCCCTCGAATTTTTAAAAGTATTTCCCTCCGGTTATAGCGGAACATAAGTCGTCGGCTTGCCCCGAGGTTTTTGATTTTCTTCGAATTAGTTATTCCGGTTGTTTTTGTAAATTCTAATTATTAAGAAAACATCCAGAATATAGAGATTGGAATCACCAAAGGAAACCCTTTTACGCCATCACGCCCTGTGAGGCTGTTGTTTTAAAATTGTTATAAAAACGCATTG
>JAWOHC010000270.1:0-3452 GCA_046496275.1 Gillisia sp. | reverse complement strand
TTCAGAAAAAGAGCCTGAAATTAAATTTAAAACCTCAAAAGGCTTTTGCTCCTTTGAGGTTTTATTTATTAATAAGATTGATGATTTTTTCCGGATCTTGGCGGTTATCCCAAAAAGCTGTAATTATTATATGTTGAGAAGTCAATTTATAATAAATACTGAAATTTCCTATAGCGACCTCTCTGGTATTTAAATGTGAGGTAGGTTTCCCTGCTTCAGGATTTTTAATTATTGAATTTATACGATCCCTAATTAGCCCTAAGAGTTTTTCAGCATAAATTGTAGATTTATTTCGCAATGTCCAGTATTTTAAAATCTCACGTCGCTGCTTAATTGCAGTTTCAGTCCAGACTACAAGCTTTTTAGCCATTCAATATCTGTTTTGTCCAGTTCATCGTAAGAAACTACGCGGTCATTATTTATGTCTTCATCGCTCAAATTCAACATTAATATTTGAGCTTCGGAAAGTTTTACAACATCATCATTAACAGCACTTGTACTCACTATTTGATAAAGTGCTAATAAATACTCCTTATCTGATATCGTGAGTAACTTATCAATAATATTATTCCGAATGTTATCTGCTACTGACATGATTAAAATATTTGATATACAAAGATTATGATTTTAGTTGCTTTTTCAAAATGGTACAAGGTTTTGCTGTGAATCTTCGATTTCACCCTTTTGACCTACTCCAAATCTATTAGACAGACCTCACAGGATTTTGAAACCTGAGAGGTCTCAAATTTCCTAAAAACCTCAAAAGGCTTTCGCTCCTGTGAGGTTTTTCACTATTAATAAATGGATTTTTATCGTCTCAAATTTGATCTTCAAGGAATTTCTTGAAATCTTTGGTATTATAATCGCCCATTCCCATATGTGTAAGGACAAGATTTCCTTCGGAATCAATGACATAGGTGGTAGGGATACTTTGTGAATTGTACATTTGCGGCATTCCTCCGGTTGTTTTATACACTTCAAAGTCATAGCCTTTCCTGTTGTTATAATCTATAGCCTTTTGAAAATCCTGATCTACAGATAACATTATAAATGCTACGTTCTCTTTATCCACATCTTTGTAAAGCTTATTGATGCCGGGCATTTCTGCAATACAAGGAGGACACCAGGTGGCCCAAACATTCATAAATATAACCTTACCCCTTAATTCCTCCATAGCAACCTGTTCTCCTTTGGAATTAATGAGGTTCAAAGAAAAATCTGCTTGTGGGTAGTTTTCAAGAACTGCAATGTCATCTTTTTTATCAAGATCGGGACTCATTATTCCTGTTGCAAGGATTCCCCGTTGAAGGAACCCCAATACTTCTGTATGTAATCCTGTGAAATAGAGGCCGCCAAAAATGACAATTATAACCCCATATTCTATTAAGCTTTTTTTGGTCTTTTTCTTCATTTTATTGGTTTAGTGTTTATTTATACCAAAATGGTCCTTTTGAGATCTACATTCCGGCTTTAGGTGTTGATAAGGAGCGTTTTTATTTAAATGTTACAAATATACGACCTCAATTTAGCTTTTTTTCTGTGCCACAAACCGGATCACCCAACCGTTCCCTTTATGGAATTCCCCCTCATTTAGCTCAATTTCGCCTTCATAAAACTCCAGAAAATCCAAATCTGGAAAAGCCTCTTTGATCTCTTTTTCTGAAAAAAGCATTTTCTCATCCTTAGGCCCACCCACATTAGGATTTTTAGCCTGGTATTCAAGATGCTTTTTACTGAAACCTTCAAAGATTATTTTTCCGTTGTTTTTAAGAATGTGCGTGAAAAACCTGAAATAATCCTTTCGCTCTTCCGGTTGAATATGTGCGTAAATGAGGGCTATGGCATCAAATTGATTTTTGTCATATCCCTGGCTGTTCAGTGGCGTGGTGTGATAATCAATTTCCACATTTTCTTCTTCTGCCAGTCTTAGCGCCTTTTTTTTACCTTCGGCACTGATATCAAAAGCCGAAACTTTCCAGCCGTTTTTAGCTGCAAAAACCGCATTTCGTCCTTCCCCTTCAGCGGGAAAAAGGATATCGCCCGGCTCCAATTCTATAAGCTTACTTTTCAGGTACTCATTTGGGGTTTTCCCGTAGGCATAATCGTTTTGTTTATATCTTTCATCCCAAAAATCTTTCATAGACTAAGTATCCCCTGGTATGATAAGCAGGAAAATGGGTGCAAAAGTACTTTATGATCTCTTCCTGCCCAGTAACAAAAGTTACAGACTTACAAGTTATAATTAGTTCCTCCATGAGATTTATTTTGAGTAGGTTATAATTGATAATCGCCTATCCATATTCAAAAAAATATCCCTTCAAAACTGCGCTTTATCATTTTTAAAAAGCTTCAAATGAGTATCTTTGCTGAAAATTTAACCTGTTGAAAAGCCTTTTAAAAATTGTTGCCCTTGGAGTGTTTTTGATGGCTACCTTGTTTTACAACATCAGGTTCAGTTATTTAGTTGTATATCATTCTGCAAATAACCAAAGCTTTACAGAACTTTACTGTGAAAACAAGGATAAACCGGAATTGGAATGCAATGGGCAGTGCGAGCTTTCCAAAGCATTTGCCGAAACAAAGTCTGAATCAAATCCTTTGGCGCTTCAAAATTTTCAGCGGGAGATCACCCTGTTTTTTAATTCCTCGGTTTCAGAGGAACCTATCCTTAGTAAAACCAACTACATTCCGGTATTTTTTTACCAGAACCAATATTCTTTTCTGTTTACAAAACCAATTCCGCATCCACCCGCCGGTTTCCTGATTTCTTAAAATAACACCCATAAAATGGACGCTCCTTTCGATTTGATCTCAAGTCGGAAGCGGGATACCCTTACCTAATTTTAAATTTCAAAAAAATGAAAATCATACACTATATAAGTCTTTTCCTCCTGGTAATAATCACCTCCTGTTCCTCAGACACCGATGAAATTATACCAGGAAATGAGGTTGCCGGTTTAGTAAAAATCCAATCTATGGAAAACGAAAGCCACCTGGTGGAATTATATTCCTCCTCCGGGCAACTTGAGCAGGGGTACAATAAAATTTCCCTTCGAATAAAAGATAAAAGCGACCAGAAATACGTGACCAATGCCAGCATTCAATGGAAACCCATGATGCATATGGAAACAACCCAACATTCCTCCCCATACTCTGAAGTGACCAAAAAACCCGCTGCAGAAAGCCTTTATGAAGGATTTATTGTTTTTCAAATGCCAGAAAACCCAACTGAATATTGGTCATTAACCCTGAATTATACCGTTAACGGAGTAGATTATACCGTTACAGACAGGATAGCTGTGCCTGCATCTCCAAGAAGAAGAATTACTGTATTTACGGGGACAGACGGCGTACGATATATTCTTGCTTTAATAGACCCCGCTACACCAAAAGTTGCTACCAACGAGATGAGCATGGGAGTTTTTAGAATGGAAAATTTGATGACTTTCCCG
>JAWOHC010000262.1:0-8978 GCA_046496275.1 Gillisia sp. | reverse complement strand
CTAGTAATAAGTTTTTATAATTAAGAAAATCCTCTTTGATTAAATTCAGAGAGGATTTTTTTTGCACTTTAATTCATTTTTGTCCTTTAACTATTTTTATGAAAACTGAAACCACACGTCCATTGGTCATCCGATGAGATTTTTAATAAACATATTTTACTTTACTGAAATCTTCAATGATACCGATAATTAGAGTGTTCTGAAAAAATAGAAATCAGAACTAAATGTTTATCGTTTAACTAAAATCAAGCCTTTTTTCTTGATTCTAGAAGTTACGTCGAAGACAGAACGATCTTGGCTCTTAGCCGGATATTAATGATTTAACTTATGGATTCATAAACCACATTATTAGGAAGGCAACAATAATTAGCACCAGGGCAGCCAGGAAAATGAAGATCCATTTTTTGGCAGGTTGTCTCCTTCGTTCTTTCTTCAAATCATCTTTCCATTCTCCTAAAAAACCAATCTCTTCCAGTAGCTTTTTTGCTTTATCTATTTGAGATTCCTGAACCTGGATCCGCATTCCTTCACCACCCATTCCTGCGATTCCGGCAGAGGAATTGGTATGTTCATCAAGTATTTGATAATTTAGTTTCTCTTCTTCAAATTTGTGTTTGATTATAGAGACCTCTGCACTATCGTGAGTTCTGTAAATAGTAAAATATTCCATATATCTTCAATATTTAACTATTAAGATACAAAAAAACCCTTTCAGATTACTCTGAAAGGGTTTTTTTGTATTATAAAAAGAAATCCGCAATTCCCCCATCGGGGGTTAGGGGGCTTTAAGCTTCATACGGTTCAATAGAAACGTATGATTTATTGTTTTTCTTTTTAGTGAATTTCACAAGACCGTCTACTCTCGCATGTAAAGTATGGTCTTTTCCTCCATACACATTCTCTCCAGGATTGTGTGTATAACCTCTTTGTCTAACGATGATGTTCCCTGCGATTGCGGCTTGTCCTCCAAAAATCTTAACACCTAAGCGTTTTGATTCAGATTCCCTACCGTTCTTGGAACTACCAACTCCTTTTTTGTGAGCCATGGCTTAAAGTTTTTCTAGTTAATTCTTATTTGTTCTTAAGCAATTCCTTTGCCTGCTTCACCCATTCGTCACTTTCGATCTTATCACGGGTAATACCTTCAAGAGCAGAAAGTTCTTCTCTGTCGGCTGCTTTAAGTTTGCTGATTTGCTCATAGGTATAAATACCTATTTCATTCAATTTCTCTTCGTAAACCGGTCCAATTCCGTTGATTAGTTTCAAATCATCGGCATCCGATTTTGGAGCAGTTCCAATACTGTGAAGAAGTTTATCTACATTTATTTCAATGTTTCCTTCTTCTGCTCTGTTTTCTGCACGACTCACCAAATTTTCGCTTACTTCAACTTCTTTTTTAGCAGAGGTTGCATCGGCTTTTTTGGTTTCTGCCTTGGGAGCTTCAGCTTTATCTTCTTTTTTAGCAGAAGTAGCTTTTTTACCACCTGGCAAAGTTATGCCTACGATAGAAATTTCAGTTAAGGCTTGACGGTGACCATTTTTGACACGGTATCCTTTTCTTCTTTTCTTTTTAAAGACAATAACTTTGTCTCCTTTAAGGTGTCTGGTGATTTTTACATCTACCAAAGCACCGCTTATAGCTGGGGCGCCTAAAGTAATAGTGTCACCATCTCCGGTAAGAAGAACTTTATCAAAAGACAAACTGTCTCCTTCTTCTCCCGCAAGGCGGTTTACAAATACTTTCTGGTCTTTTGCAACTTTAAATTGCTGCCCTGCTATCTCTACAATTGCGTACATAGCGTATTTATTGATTAATTTATTTTATAGAAAACCCGCCTTCATTTTTTTAAAGACGGGTGCAAATATACTCTTAAATAATTAATTAGCAAAGGCTTTGCATATTTTTACAACTTATGCTTGCTGGCTTCCTTTGTGTTCCAGGAATCCTTTAATAACTGCATAAATGCGAGCGTTAACACAACCGTTGTTGCAAAACCCATAATTGCCACGGTAAAAAGCACCATTGCTATAGTTATATGCCAGCTTGTATCCCAAACGGAAAGCAGCTTATTTATAAATCCCGGATTCAATTCCGTAGCATAGATTCCGAAGAAAATCGTAAAAATTATGGTTGCAATAAAACCGGTTTTAATCCCAACTTTAAAACCTTTTTGATATTTATATTTTTTGCCTAATTTTCTTTTTAAAGCAATAATGGCCAAATACATACCTATTCCAACAATAACCGGATTAAACAAGCTAAATAACGGGTTTTCATGAAGTCCAAAAAGCGATAGGATCAAAAAATACGCTATCAAGCCAATTGCAATCCCAATTCCATAGAAAAATGCAATTCCTAATTTTTTCATTTGAAATATGTTTTATTATGTTGTTCCTAAAGTTCTTAAAAATTTTGCATTATATCACTTAAGAGCCTGTTAATTTTAACATTTTTAACCGCTAAATATGGTAAACAGCTGAATGGAAAATAAAAATACTTTTTGTGATATTCTGTAACAATCAAGTGGCTTCGCATACTAATAAAGTACATTAATAAAAAACTTGAAAAATGATTAACAAAATTAAATTATCAGCTTGTGCTTTATTCCTGGGGGTTTCGGGGATTGCACAAGAAGTTGAGTTTACAGAATATGATTTAGATAACGGCTTACATGTTATTTTACATCAGGATAAAACCGCTCCGGTAGTCACGACTTCGGTGATGTATCATGTAGGGGCTAAAGATGAAAATCCCGAACGCACGGGATTTGCACATTTCTTTGAACATCTTCTATTTGAAGGAACCGAAAATATTGAAAAAGGAAGTTGGTTTAAGGTGGTTTCTTCCAATGGAGGATCCAATAATGCCAATACTACGGATGACAGAACCTATTATTACGAAAGTTTCCCATCAAACAATTTAGAATTAGGACTATGGCTGGAGTCTGAAAGGATGTTACATCCTATTATAGATCAAAAAGGTGTAGATACTCAAAATGAGGTGGTAAAGGAAGAAAAAAGACTTCGGGTAGATAATGCCCCTTATGGTCAAATTCTTGCCGAGGTTAAAAAGAATCTTTTTACCAACCATCCATACAGATGGTCTACTATTGGTTCTATGGATCATTTGGATGCTGCAACATTAGAAGAATTCCGCGCATTTAATGACAAATACTACGTGCCTAACAATGCTACTCTTGTGGTTGCCGGGGACATAAATATTCCGGAGACCAAAAAAATGATAGAGGATTATTTTGGTCCTATTCCTAAAGGGGCTCCTGTAGAAAGGGTAAACATACAAGAAGAACCAATTACAGAGCAGCTTAATGCAACCTATGAGGATCCCAACATACAATTACCAGCAATAGTGACAGCCTATAGGACTCCTTCTATGAAGGATAAAGATGCCTATATCTTAGACATGATCTCTTCTGTACTATCTGATGGAAAATCCTCCAGATTATATAAAAAGCTGGTGGATGAGCAAAAACAAGCACTTCAAATTGGCGCCTTCAATATAAGCCAGGAAGATTATGGACAATATATTATATTCGGAATTCCTTTAGGAGAAACAAAACTGGAAACACTTTTAGAAGAAACAGATAAAGAAATTGCAAAACTTCAAACAGATCTTATTTCTGAAAGGGAATTTGAAAAATTGCAAAACACCTTCGAAAATCGCTTTGTGAACTCCAATAGCAGTGTCGCCGGGATAGCAAGCTCGTTAGCTACCTACCATATGCTTTACGGAAATACAAATCTTATCAATAAAGAAATAGAAATTTACCGTTCTGTAACAAGAGAAGACATTAAAAGAGTTGCCAACGAGTATTTGAACAAAAACCAACGATTGGTTTTAAAATACTTACCAAAAACAAGTGACTCTCAATAATATAATAAAATTACTATGATGACAAAAAATATAACCGCATTTGCAATTTTACTCCTGATGACATTTGGAATTCAGGCACAAATTGACCGAAGCAAACAACCGGAAGCAGGTCCTGCTCCAACAATAAATCTTGAAACTCCAGATTCTTTTACTCTTCCTAATGGGATGAAAGTTTTACTGGTAGAGAATCATAAATTACCAAGGGTTAATGTAAGCCTTACGCTGGATAACCCCCCTACTTCTGAAGGCAATAAAGCCGGAGTTACTTCCTTATTGGGAGAATTACTTGGGTCTGGAACGCAAAAAACAGAAAAGGATAAATTCAACGAGGAGATCGATTATTTAGGTGCCAACGTGAACTTCTTTGCAAGTGGGGCAAGTGGAAATACGCTTTCAAAATATTTCCCAAGAGTTTTAGAGCTAATGGCTGAAGGCGCATTACAACCTAAATTCACCCAGGAAGAATTTGATAAAGCAAAAGAGCGTTTGTTGGAGAATTTAAAATCCAATGAGAAGAATGTTGCTGCAAATGCTTCAAGGTTAAGAGCTGCGCTTGCTTACGGAAAAGAACATCCTTACGGTGAATTTGCCACTGAAGAGTCGGTTAAAGCCATAACACTTCAGGATGTGAAGGACTATTACGCGACATATTTTGTTCCTCAAAATGCTTATTTGGTAATTGTTGGAGATACCAAGTTAAGCGAGATTAAAAAACTGGTTCCTAAACACTTTGGAAACTGGAAAAAAACGAAGCTTCCTGTTGCCAATATTGTACAACCAAAAAATGTAGAATCTACACAGGTGAACTTTATGGATATGCCCAATGCAGTTCAAAGTGAAGTTGCCGTGGTTAATACTATAGAGCTTAAAAAGGGAGATAACGATTATTTTCCTGTGATTCTCGCAAACCAAATTCTTGGTGGTGGCGGAGAAGGACGTTTATTCCTGAATCTTCGTGAGGCAAAGGGATATACTTATGGTGCTTATTCCAGCGCAAGAGATGATAAATATACCGCAATATTCGTAGCCAACGCAAGTGTAAGAAATGCAGTTACAGATAGTTCTGTAGTTGCTTTCCTTGACGAAATTTACAAAATAAGGAATGAAAAGGTTTCTTTGGAAGAACTTAAGAATGCAAAAGCGAAATATGTTGGAAACTTTGTTATGGCACTTGAACAGCCATCAACAATTGCAAGATATGCGCTGAATATTGAAACAGATAAACTACCGAAAGATTATTATCAAAATTACCTTAAGAAGTTGAATGAAGTAACTGCCGAAGATATTCAGCGGGTAGCAAAAAAATACTTTATGGCAGATAATGCCCGGATTGTTGTGGTAGGAAAAGGAAGCGAAGTTGCTGAAGCTTTAGAAAACCTTTCTTATAACGGAAAAGCAATACCAGTGAACTATTTTGACAAACAAGCCAATCCTATTGAGAAGCCTGAGTTTAAAAAAGAAGTAGACCCTTCAGTTACTGCTGAAGCTGTTTTGAATAAATACATCCAGGCTATTGGTGGAAAGCAAGTTGTGGACAACGTAAAAAGTATTTTATTGAATGCATCTGCAGAAATTCAAGGTCAAAAATTGGATCTTGAAGTTAAAACCACTTCAAATGGAAAATCCCTGACAGTGGTTTCTATGGGCGGAAATGCCATTAGCAAACAAGTGTTTGATGGTACTAAAGGGTTTGCGGTTATGCAAGGCCAAAAAGTAGCATTTACAGATGAGCAAATTGCCGATGTTAAACCGGAATCTACAACTTTCCCGGAATTAACTGTAGAAGATGCCAAAGTAATGGGTATTGAAGCTGTAGAAGGAAAAGACGCTTATGCTATCGCTTTAAACGATAAAACTACCGCGTATTACGACCTGGAAACAGGTTTAAAAGTTAAATCTGTGAAAACTGTATCACAGGGTCCTCAAACAATGGAAGTTCCAACAGGGTACAGCAACTACAAGGAAGTTGACGGAATTAAATTTCCATTTACGATGACCCAATCCTTTGGACCACAATCCATCGAATTTACCGTAAATGAGATCCAATTAAACCAGGGAGTTGAAGAAAGTGATTTTGTAGAATAAAGATTTTTTAGTAATGTAGAAACGACCGGCCCCTTAAAGGCCGGTCGTTTTGTTTGCGGTATATAGGTTCTTTGAACGATTCACTAAAAACACCCCTAACAAAATAACAAGGGCCGAAATAAGCTGAAGATAACTAAACACCTCACCATCTAAAAAGCCCCAGCCAAGTGCAACCAGCGGGATGGTATATGTAACCGAAGTGGAAAAAACAGGATCGGAGATTTGAATAAGCTTGTTAAAGATGATCATTGCAATTCCGGTTCCTACAACTCCTAAAATCAGAACATATAACAGGGAAAGAGAAAGTTCGGGATTTTCGGAAACCGCATCAACAGAAAACCCTGTAAAATACAACACGATTAACGATGGAATTAATAACACCAGAAAATTTCCGGTAGTGATTCCAAGGGCAGAGATGTCATGCATATATCGCTTGATGATGTTTACGTTTATCGCATAACAGGCAGAGGCAACAATAACAAGGCCCGAATAGAAATAATTCTGGTCCGGGTTGACTTGCGCACCGCTAAAAATAAGCCCCAAGGTTCCCAGCAATCATATAATAACTCCCAAAGCCTTGTTCTGGGTAAAAGCAATTCTAAAGAATAAAATCCCAAATATTAGGGTCATTAAAGGGGTCGTAGAATTCAGGATAGAAGCGATGGCACTATCTATTTCGGTTTCAGCAAAAGCAAAAAGATACACCGGAAAAAAAGAACCTAAAAAAGCAGAGAGAAAGATCCATCTCCATTGACTTCTGTTAATTTTCAGAAGACTTTTAAAGCCAATCATTCCCAGAAAAATCGCTGCAAAAATAATTCTGAAGGATCCTAATTCCAACGGGCTTAAACCTACGAGTCCTTTTTTAATAAGTATGAAAGAACTTCCCCATACCAGCGAAAGCAGGATTAAGTAAATCCATTTAATATTTTTTAATGGCATTGACCAATTTAAAATTTAAAGTAAATTTGTTAAATAATTGACAAATGTAAAGAAAAACACAAAGAAAAAAATAAAAATAAAAAAAAGTCCAACGTGCTTTAAGAATACACATTGGACTTTTTATTTCTACGAATAAAAACTAAAACCTACTCATTTTCCGTAAGCGGAATTGGGAATTTGGAAAAAACATCATCCCCGGGCCGGTCAATTAGAAGTGTGTTGAGAATGTTATATCTACGGGCATCGATCCATCTATGGCCCTCGCCGTAAAGTTCGTAGCGGCGTTGATTCAACATTTCTTGAGTTAAAGCCTGTTCAGTTAAACCTCCGGAATAATTAGGTAACGAAGCTGAATTTCGAATGATATTTAAAGCCTTTACGGTTTCATCCGGGTTAACTGAAATATTTGCTTCAGCATATAAGAGTATAAGTTCAGCATTCCTTATAATAGAGATTTCCTGAGTTCTGGTGGTGTAAAGAAAAAAGTCATAGTCACCTGATAACCCATCGAAAGTAATGGTTTCATCACGAAGGCTAACCTTTTCATCTACTCTGTTATCGCCAGCTTCCGCTTCGGAGATAAAATTGGGCTGTACGATCCTGGCACCTGCAGCAGATGCATTTTGTTGAAAAAATACCGGATTTACCAAGTCATTTTGATTTTCTGAAAAAACGTAATAAACTCCTGTGTCAAAATTGCCATTTAAATCTATAAAAGAATCTTCAAGAAAGCTTAGCACTGCAGGTAAATTCCCCTGGTATGCAGCCACCCTGGCAGAAATAGCATTATTTACCTCTAAAAACTTTTGCGGCGTATTAAATTCAGAAAAACCGGAAGTCATTACAAATGGAAATTCACTACCTCCGCTTACAAGATCTGTAGCTGCTCCCGTCAATAAAGATTGGATCCCAGTCAAAGCTTCAACTTTGGAAACAATTGGCCCTAAATTATCGGGATCATTCACATCCAGCCGAATTCCATTTTCATCGGTAAGATTCAGATTCAGCAATAATTCATACGCCTTCACAGTGTTTAAAAAGCCGCGGGTGGCACTTAATTCTTCTGTGCTAAAATCGGCCGTAGTGTTATTTAAACCCTCCAGGACACTATTTATGTTTTTTACGCTTCTATATCTGGCAGCCCAGGGAATTGTGATATAAAAGGTATTATTATCAAGGATCGCATTTTCCCGTCCTAATAAATCGGCGGTAAAACGGGGATCGGAGTTGGAAAATCTATAAAATTCTCTTCCAATAACCCCCACATCGTCGTAATAGGTACCTAAACCAACTCTCATGCTATAGAAAACACCTCCCACGAGATCTTGTAAATCTCCTCTGGATAAATCTTCTACCAAAGCATCTACTTCAGGACCATTTAAATCGGAAAACTCTTCTACGTCACATGAGGTGGAAAGTATTCCAATGGCCATAAAAATCATCACTTTATTTATAATTTTCATATTCGTCTCTTTTAAAAGTTAAAGGCTACATTAAACAAGAATCTTTTGGAAGCAGGAAAAGGAGTAACTTCTACCGCATTGAAAATTCCACCTCCACCAAAATTGGAAACTTCGGGATCGTAGCTATTGTAGTCAAAAATATTTATCAAATTGGTTCCGGAAAAGCCTAGTTTGATACGTTCAAAGGTGCCATTCATAATTCGATCGGTAAATTTCTGGGGAATGCTGTAGTACAATCCTAATTCTCTCAATCTCAAATATCCTGCATCTTCTACAAAAACACCTGCGGAAGATCCCAATTGACCAACCCGATATCTTCCATTTCCAAGTAATCCTTCTGGATCAAGGTCGATTTCGTCATAATCGTGACTTGTCCCACTTAAATCAGTCAAAAGGGCGGTAAGATTAATATTATCCCCTCCCTTTTTCCATTGCCACAAAAAGGAAAGTTCAAAATCCTTGTATCTCAATTGATTGTTAAACGCCATTTGAAAATCGGGTTCCGAATCTCCAAATTGCTGAAGGCCATTAGGACCTGGATTAGTTCCAATCCCAACAATTTGAGTAGCACTTTGCCCTTCTTCTATTCTAAAAGT
>JAWOHC010000244.1:0-4194 GCA_046496275.1 Gillisia sp. | reverse complement strand
AATGCCTACAATCTATAACTGCATTTATAAAATAACTGTGGAAATTTTTCTTAGCCGGAATCAATAACTGTGGAAATCTTCAACACCCTGTATTTATGCCTTCAAATCTCTTTAAATTTCCAATATAGTGTGAGTTGCTCATAAATAGCGAATTACAATAAAAGAGTTGGTTTTGATGGTGTTAATTGGTGTTTGGTGTAATTTTGCTGTAAAATATCCTTTGAATTAAACCTAGCCTGCTTAAAAAGCATTGTCTTGGCATTCTATTAAAAAGGGGCTCAGAAATTTCTGTTGCTGCTATTTCAATAAAAACTCCTGTTTTTGAAAAGCGATAATTTTTAGTAGCCAAAGATCAATATATTAGTATAAAAATTTAGATATGAATTCATTACATAGCATTCCTTTTTTTAATAAGGTTAAAATAAATATATGGGTGTTTGTATGTTTTTTCTGTTTTTTAGGGTTTACGCATTATGGGCAACAAATACTGCAATTTGATGATGATTATACCCTGGAGGGGGACTTATCAGGTCACGCCAAATTTCAATATTACTCATCCGGGAACAGGCTTATTAAAAATGGAGACTTTAGGTTCGAAAAAGTTGAAAAGGAGGTAGATCCTGAAAATGTTATAGAAAGCATAAGCCTTGAGGGAAGTTATAAGCAAAACATAAAATCAGGAAAATGGCAGTACCGTCATCACAATTTGCAACAAGACCGCACGCCAAGCGTAATAGGCAATGAAATAGTATTTTCGGCAAGCGGAAATTCTTATGTAGCCACTGCGGGTTTTGTTGATGGGAAAATCCACGGACCTTATGAAATACTTCATGCCAATATACAGGGCTCATTAGCACGGGATAGTATCTACTATTTTAAGACCAGTTATACACAAGGCAGGATGCAAGGTGGTTTTTCAGGGAAAAATTATAACATCGCAGTTCAGGGAAACATTGATGGAATGGGGATGCCGGACGGTGAATGGCAAATTAATCACACCGGTGATATTAGAGAGTACCGCATTTATGATAGCGGGATTCTTAAAAACCACTATTTTAGGATTCACGGTGAAATTCAAAATGTTAACCATATAGGTCTTGATGTGACAAAAGATCAGGCAAATGAAATCTGGGAAAAAGTTCCTTTAAACCCTAAATATTTTCAGGTACTATTTCAAACATCCATAGGCTTGAAGGAAACCTTGTCTGATAATAATACAATTGCCTTATTGCGTGAGTTGATACAAAGTGGGAATTCATTTTTAGAGAAAGCCTTTTTTACCGCCAATGTTTATAAGGAGAGGGATATTTGGCAGCTTATTGAGGGAAGCATACCCGCAGAGCCGGTAATGGTGAAACTTAGAAAATACCCTTATGCTGAAAATGAAAATGAAAAATACAGTAGTGCAAAAAATATCCTGAACGAAATTAACTCCATAACCAAGAATTATTTTGAAAATACACACATAGAAATTAACCGGTATACCTATAAAGATATTACGCATAATTATAAGGTGATGGAAATATTAAGGGATCGCACCGCAGAACTTGCCCCAGTGGTAAACATGCTTTCCGATAATTCTTCAGAATATATTGACAGAGATGAAATAATTAAATTTATAACCCCCTCCATTGATTATCCCGGAAGTATTACCTACAAATTCAATGAAGAAGATTATACCGAAGCTTATGATTTCCCTGCCGGTTTTACGCCTGGAACAATTACTTTTTCTGGAATTTCCACCCACATTCAGGAAATCCTAAAAAGGGCAGGAGAGATAAACAGGGAAACGGAAGGAATCCTCGCACAATATAGAACCCGTACTGAACTCCAGCTTCAGGAGGATACTCTTTTGCAGAAAAGGGATTCCATCATCGCACTTTTCAGCAACAGCGGCAAAATGGAAAATTATAATGAATGGCACCTGGAAATAAGTACCTCAGTAATTGTTTATGTAGAACAAACCTTTGCACATTATGCATCCCTTCCATTAGAGGAAAAAGTAGTGGAAATAGAAACCACATTCGCGTGTTATGAAAACCTTGCGGGATTGTATGCAGCATTAGAAGACCTGCCGTGGAAGCTTAACAGGGTTGATGAAGTTTACACAAGGACGACCTGGAACCCCTATACATTTACCTATATGGATGAAAAGGTAAAAGAACGCCTTTTCCGTGCATATAAAAATGAAATTTTCCCATATATATGGAATGATTTAAAAGAAACTATGGATTGTAATACAATTGATGTCAAGCTGGAGAATATTGATAACTTATACAAAAAAATGATAACACTAAGGGAAGAAGACACCCGCCATCTGGAAAGACAGATCAGGAGGACAAGGAATATTGAAGAGCTATTAAATGCCATAAGTATACAAGTAAATTAGAAAATCCTCGTTTAAGCATGCTTCAGAAATCTACAATATATTTAATTGTCTTAGTAATCTTCGGTTTTTTTGGGCAAATGCAAGCCCAGGAAGAAAGGCCTGAAACTTCGCAAACAAGTTCACCTTCTTCCGCTATGTGGCTGGGAACTTATGGAAAGTTCCGTTTAAGTGATAAACTTTACTGGGATGCCCAATTTCATTATAGAAGGGTTGGGGACGAAGACCTTCGGTACGCAGGAAGGATGGCACAAATCTATAACCGGCATGCCCTTAATTACCGGGTAGCTGATAATTTTAGTGTATCCCTGGGTCCGGTTTTAAGATTGAATTTTTCTCCTGATCCCGGAAATTCTGAATTTGAAGATCTTGTCCTGGAACCGCGCATTTGGCATGAATATCTTTTCGCAATGCCTTTTCCTCGTTTTATGGTATATCACAGGTTGCGTATTGAGCACCGGTGGAGCAGGGGAAACCGTGTGGATGCCGAATGGATTTACAGGGACAGGTGGAGATATAAATTTTATATGAACATACCTATTAATAATGATAAACTCGTTCCGGGCACTTTTTACTTTTCCCCAGATTTTGAAATCATTATGCAAAGTGGAAAAGCGATAATTGACAGTCCCCTGGAAGACTTCCGCGTGAACCCAACAATAGGGTATATAGCAAGTCCGCGCACAAAATATACCGTGAGTATGATGTACACAACCGGCCAATCACTCGATGCAGGCTATAATTTTAATTCCAGATGGGTGTTTAGGTTAAACCTTTACCTTTCACTGGATTTCAGAAAAATGGAATCCAAAATACCTGCTACCAGGATTGATGATTGATCTTTAAAAATATTTTAAAATCTTAATTATCAGTTTGTTGTAGTTTTGCATAAAATTTGAAGAATTTCTGAATATTATATTAGTAATGAGTATACCTGAAGATAAATCCAATTTAAGAAAGAAACGCAGAAGAAAGACTTATTCCATCACTATAACCTTGATTGCTGCAATTCTGGCGGTCCTGGTAGTGTGGATGTATTATTCTACTAAGGAATACAGGTCAGCCATACATAATAACAATGAAAGGTTTGAAGAACTGGAGTTTCAAAAAGAAATGTATGCTGAAATAATTAATGCAGACAATCTTGTATTTGAAAGGGATTATGAAGAGGCCCTCATGGTATATGAAAAAATATCCCCTTCCATGAATGCAGATAATAAAGCAATTATAACTAAGAGAATCGAGCGAGTAAAAAGGATCATGGAAACTTCGGGGAATGATAATGATGGAGTTGACCAATATAAAGATGATGCAATAAGATATAAAGACTCGATCAGGGTTTTGTTAAGTGCGCTTGATAGTGTTCAAAGGCACGGAAGTGTAGTTTCAGAAAGATCCGGTATGCAGTTGGAAGTCTTGAGGCAAAACCTGGAGCAAAAAGAACGATTGCTCAATCAAAAAGATAATCTGCAGGTTATATCCTTTAATAATGCAGAAGAAAAGAAAATCTATTATATGGGGGAGGTAAAGAATAGTAAGGCAAATGGAGGTGGTATAGGTATTTGGACTGCATCCGGTAGCATTTATAGGGGAGAATGGAAAGATAACCTTCGACATGGACGCGGTATATTTGAATGGGCAGATGGAGTAAGGTATGAAGGCGAGTTCAATAACGACATAAGGGAAGGTGAAGGGATTTATTATTGGTTAAGCGGCGAAAGGTATGAAGGTGAATGGAAAGATAGAAAACGCAACGGTTTTGGAATACTGTATGATCCTGATGGAAATATCCAGTTTGAGGGCCAATG
>JAWOHC010000238.1:0-4312 GCA_046496275.1 Gillisia sp. | reverse complement strand
TATATGCTGTTCCAGATTTTCATCTATTTCGGCATAACACATCTCAAAATTACGGGAACTAACCGCCCAGGTGATAGAAGGATAATCCCCTTTGAGCAAAAGCACTTTTTTAGATGTATCCAATCCTTCCAGCAATGTATTAAATCCGTAGGAAAAGTTGGGGATAAGTGCAACACGGTTTGGGGCACAGTTAAAGAATTTCCCTACTGTTTCCCTCACTCCGGTTAAGATCTCTCCCTGTTTATCTTTTAGGAGACTGCCAGAGATTAAAAAATCCAGGTCATGATCGTGCCGGAATTCCAGGACTTTTTCTGATAAAAGTCCGGAAGTTGCCGTGTTTAAATAAGTATATTGCTGTAAAACCGGAAAAGGTTTTCTTAATTTTTTCATAGAGCTTTAACATTTAAGCGAAAAAACATTTAAATTTGATCTAACACTAAAGTACCTTTTATTATGTTTTCCAAAAAGAAAAACACTTCCAAACTTGATAGCGAACAACGTGAAATGTATGAATATGCCAGAAAAAGAGCACTTCAAAAAAGAAGGTTATTTCAGCATTTCGTTGTTTTCCTTGTAGGTGCTGTTCTCCTTATTGTATTAAATGTGGTCATAGGGTATCGTGAAGACCTCAAACCATTGGGATATGACTGGTTTGTATGGGCTATTTTATTATGGACTTTTTTCTTCCTTATCCATATGCTAAATGTGCTGGTTATCGATAGTTTTATGGGCAAGGAATGGGAGCAAAAACAGCTGGAGACGCTCGTTAGAAAGCAAAGAGACCGGATTGAGGAAATGCAAAAAAAAGTAGAAAAAGAGCATCCTGAGCCTAAAAAAAGGGAGGAATCAAAAATATATGAAGATCCCGCACCTATACGAATTCAGGAAAAGGATTCGCACAGTCCGGATAAACCTTTAAATCACTAATGGGAATGCTTACATTAATTGCTGCTGCAGGAGAGAACAATGAACTTGGAAAAAACAACGATTTGGTTTGGCATCTGCCGGATGATTTTAAACGCTTTAAAAAAATCACCTCAGGCCATCATATTATCATGGGTCGCAAAACCTTCGATTCCTTTCCGCAACCTTTACCAAACAGGACACATGTGGTAATCACCAGGCAGGAGAATTTCAAAAAACCAGGTATAATTGTAGTTAATTCCCTGGAACGGGCGATAGAACTAACAAGCGATGATCCTGAAATTTTTGTAATTGGTGGTGGCGAAATCTACAAAATGGCGATGGATGCTGCAGATAAAATAGAACTCACGCGGGTTCACGGGGAATTTGAAGCTGACACTTTTTTCCCGGAAATTGATGAATCTCAATGGAAATTGGTTTCAGAGGAATTTCATGAAAAGGACGAAAAGCATCAATATGCATTCACTTATCTTACCTATGAACGCAAATGAAGATCTTAAACCAATTTTTGATCGATTAGCCGAAAAAAACAACTTTCAGATAGACACTGTTACGCGATTGCCGGGTGGATCCATTAACGGGGTCTTTTTAATTACTACCCTTTCTTCTGAAAAATTTGTAGTCAAATTAAATTCATCCCATAAATTCCCCGGGATGTTCCCTGCCGAAAAAACAGGATTGGAAATCCTGCAAAATGCGGGAAATATAGCTATTCCAAAAGTTTTTGATGTTGGAGAATTTAAGAGCAAAGCCTACCTGTTGCTGGAATATAAAGCTTCCGTAAAACCAGCTGAAAATTTTTGGGAGCTCTTTGGAAAACAACTGGCCCAACTACATAAAAACACCGCTTCAAAATTTGGTCTTGCAAATGATAATTATATAGGAAGCCTTCCTCAACAAAACAATTTCTGCGCTACTCCTGCAGAATTTTATATAAGTCAGCGGCTCGAGCCTCAGCTAAAACTGGCAAGAGATAAAAAGTATGATCTTGACATTTCCGAAAATTTTTTCAGAAATATTTCAGAAATAATACCTCGGGAACCGCCCTCTCTTATTCATGGGGATCTTTGGAACGGAAATTATTTAGTGAATTCTTACGGCCATCCCTGCCTGATAGATCCTGCTGTAGCTTATGCCCCCAGGGAGATGGATTTGGGAATGATGAAACTTTTTGGCGGTTTTGATCAAAAAGTGTTTGAGGCTTACCACCGTGAATTCCCCCTTTCAAACGGGTTCGAGGAAAGAATTCCCCTCTGGCAATTATATTATTTACTGGTACACTTAAATTTATTTGGTGCCAGCTATAAAAGCGCGGTTACGGGTATCATAAAACGATTTAGTTAATTTCACATAACTTAACAACGAGTCAATAATTTTTAAGAATTCTTTGGCGCAAAACAGGTTAAAGAGGTATTAACTTGTAAAAAAAACACAAGATGAGCACAAAAAATTTGACCAGCAAAGAAGCACTTGAAAAGATGACAAGCTTGGTAAATGCTATTAAAACTGCCATGCTCCTTACCGATTTAAAGAAACAACCTATTAGTGCAATTCCCATGACAACCAAAGAAGTGGATGAAGAAGGAAATATTTGGTTCTTAAGTGGATTGAAAAGTGGACACAATTCAAATATTATACAAAACCCTCAGGTTCAACTGCTCTACAGCAATCCTTCAGGAATGGAATTTATAAGTATTTACGGAATGGCTACCGTTATAACAGATAAAGAAAAACTAAATAACCTGTATACCAATTTAGATGACGCCTGGTTTGAAGGCAATGATGATCCAAATCTAAGCGCCCTTAAAATCACACCCAAGGAAGCCTATTATTGGGATACGAAACAAAATAAATATATAAGTCTGTTTAAAATGGGGCTTGCCGCTATCACCGGAGATAAAGCAGATGTAGGTAAAAAAGGTAAATTAAACCTATAAAAAGAAAAATTTGCACCAAAAAGGCCTTGCAGCAGGTTTATGCTATGAGGTCTTTTTTTTTATTTATACTTTAGCAGAACTAAATAAAACACATGAATGCTTACATATTCCCCGGACAAGGGGCACAGTTTACAGGAATGGGATTAGACTTGTATGAAAAGTATCCTGAAGCTCAAAAATTATTTGAAAGAGCCAATGAGATTCTGGGTTTTTCAATTACAGATATCATGTTTGAAGGATCCGCCGAAGACCTGAAACAGACAAAAGTCACACAGCCTGCTATTTTCCTGCATTCGGTAATCCTTAGTGAAATTATGGGCGATGCTTTTAAGCCAGATATGGTTGCGGGACATTCCCTGGGGGAAATTTCGGCCTTGGTAGCAAATAAAACCCTTGAGTTTGAACAGGCTTTAAAATTGGTAGCCCGAAGAGCAGATGCAATGCAACAAGCGTGTGAGCTGCAAGCTTCGACCATGGCCGCAGTTTTGGGTATGGAAGATGGATTGGTAGAAGCCATTTGCGCTGAAGTTGATGGAACAGTGGTTGCGGCCAATTACAATTGCCCCGGGCAATTAGTGATTTCCGGTACGGTGGATGCCGTAGAAAAAGCCTGTATATTGTTGAAGGAACGAGGAGCCAAACGCGCGATAATCCTGCCCGTGGGAGGCGCTTTTCACTCTCCACTCATGGAGCCGGCAAGAAAGCAACTGGCAGAAGCAATTGAAGCAACTACTTTTAATATTCCCATTTGTCCGGTCTATCAAAATGTAAGCACGTTTGGAGTTACAGATCCTGAAGAGATTAAGGAAAATCTGATGTTTCAACTTACCGCACCGGTAAAATGGACCCAATCTGTTCAAAATATGATCAAGGATGGAGCAACACATTTTACAGAAGTTGGCCCCGGAAAAGTTTTACAGGGACTGGTTAAAAAAATAGACCGTTCCGCAGAAGTAAGTTCAGCAGAAGTTTAAAAAAAACCCGTAATGTCCGGTAAAGAATAAAGATCGTAACGCCTTTGGTGCAACAGTAAAAATCAAGAAACAAGACTTGATTTTAATTAACTGATAAACAATTAGTTATAATACCAATTTTTCAGCTCACTTTAATTAGCAGCATATTTTAAAAAATTTATAAAAGCAAGGTCTGTTTTTATAAATCCCTTTGGAATGTCCGTATAAGGTGTAGTTTCAGCTTTAATAAAAATGTTTACCACACAACAATGAAATAAAACCAAAAAAAATCCTGATCACTCGATCAGGATTTTTTTTTGGTTCAGGTTTGGAATATTAATTCTTGTAAATTTTCCCTTCTTTCATCACAAATCTAACATTTTCAAGGGTTTTTATGTTTTGCGTAGGGTCTTCGTTCACAGCGATAATATCAGCAAAAAATCCCGGTGCTATTTGGCCACTTTGGGATTCCATATTTAAGATTTTTGCAGGAATAAT
>JAWOHC010000133.1:0-14009 GCA_046496275.1 Gillisia sp. | reverse complement strand
CATTTTCCCTACCACATCGCGGTAAACTCTATCCCCGGTCGCTTATCCAAGACCCGGGCCGAACTCTGCCCAAAAAACGAAAGGCTCGCCATGCGAACATTAAAAAACGCGCACATTGGGACACGTGACTTGACCGCCGTAATCCCCTGTCCGCCTTTATCTTACGGGGATAACACGTGGTTTTTGATATTAAAATCTGATGAAACGAACCCATTTTATTTCGCCCCTCATCGAGGATGGCGAGGGAGTAGGTCGAAATGCCCTGAGCATATGCCCCAGCCCGGGGGCATAGCGTGCTTTCGACAATCTCCAATGTCAAAACCTTCATCTGACGATAAACCCTATCGGGCAGGGGATTTTGACCTACAAAAAACATGGCGGCGTGGTGCGTAGGCGTTTGATTTATCAAACGCGACACCACGCCGGCAAAATGGTACCCCACCTAAAGCGAAGCGGCAGGTGGGATTTCTCAACACGCTCGAGGACAGGCCCACCCGTTGGGTGGGGTACAGTTCAAGATGGACCCGCTACCTGCGCATGAATGACGGACTCATTGCTCCGTTCTTTCCCCGGGGCGGTCGCCGCCGGTCTCGCGGATGACAGACAAAACACCCTTCACCTTGCGGACTTTGTCCAAAATGCGGTTCAGATGCGATAAGCTGGAGACCTCCACCACAAACGTGCCCACCGCGGTGGTGTCCTCCGGGGGACGCATCTCGGCGGCCCGGACATTGGTGTCAACATCGGCAATCGCCTGCGTGATATCGCGGAGCATGTTCCGTCGGTCCTCCACCACCAGCCGAAGTTGCACCACGAAAGACTGCCCCTTGGCGGTGTCCCAGCTGACGTCGATACGGCGTTCCGGAAACAGGGTATGAAGATGCACGGCGCTGGGACAGTCGGCGCGATGAACGGTGACGCCTCTGCCCCGGGTGATGAAACCGACAATATCCTCGCCCGGCACGGGTTGACAGCATCCGGCGAAGCGGAACATCATGTCATCCATGCCATGCACCTTGATGCCTTTGGAGCCGCGCAGACGGTCCATGACCTTATTGACCAGTCCAACCGGTTGCTGTTCCTGTTCGGGGCTGATGAGGTCAATGAGCGAGCGAATAGTGAGCGAACCGTTGCCGATGCCGGCGAACAGGTCCTCGATGGATTTACGGTTCAACTGCTCGGCATACCCCTGAAGGATATCATCCGCGGGAAGTTTCAGATGCTGTTCGCGGAGCTTTTTCTCTACGAGCTGTTTGCCCAGTTCCACCGACTGCTCGAACCCGGCCTGTTTGAGCCATCGGCGTATTCTAGCCCGGGCCGATGAGGTCTTGACGAGTTTGAGCCAGTCATGCGAGGGGCTGCGGTTGGGGTTGGTGATAATCTCAACGACATCGCCGGATTTAAGCTCGGTGGACAGAGGCATCAGCCGGCCGTTGATTTTCGACCCGGCCGTGTGAATGCCAACATCGGTATGAATCTGGAAGGCGAAATCGAGCGGCAGAGAACCTTTGGGCAGATGCACCAGCCGACGGTTGGGCGTGAAGACAAAGATGTCCTCGCTATAAAGGTCAATTTTCAGGTATTCCAGAAAATCCGACGGGTTGGTCATGTCTTTCTGCCAGTCGAGTACATCGCGCAACCAGACCATCTGACGGTCAGAGCGGCTCATCTCGTGCTTGCCTTCTTTGTAGAGCCAGTGGGCGGCGATACCGTTTTCCGCCACGTGGTGCATCTGATGGGTGCGGATCTGTATCTCGACCATCTTGTTTTCCTCGCCAAACACGGTCGTGTGAAGCGAGCGGTAGCCGTTCGGTTTCGGGTTGGCGATATAGTCGCGGAAACGGTCGCCGACCGGTTTGTACATCGAGTGTAATATACCCAGAGCGTGGTAGCAGTCGCGCTCACTGCTGACAATAACACGGATGGCGAACAGGTCGTAGATTTCCTCGAACGGCACCTTGCGATAACGGATTTTGCGGTAGATGGAATCGAGGTGTTTGGCCCGCCCGTAAACATCGGCCTTGATGCCGTCCTTGGCCATAGCCGCCTTGATGGGTTCGACCAGCCGCTCGATATAACCATCGCGCTCTTCTTTTCTCTCGGTGATGAGATTGGAGAGCCACTCGAAAACATCCGGATGAAGATATTTCAGCGACAGGTCCTCGAGCTCCATCTTGACTTTGTTGATACCGAACCGGTGGGCCAGGGAGCAATAGATATCGCGGGTTTCCTCGGCGATGAGTTTTCGTTTCTCGGCGGGCATATGTTCGAGGGTGCGCATGTTGTGCAGGCGGTCGGCCAGCTTGATGAGGATGACGCGGATATCCTGCGCCATCGACAACAGCATCTTGCGGAAATACTCGACCTGCTGTTCCTCGCGCGAGGAATACTGCACCGCGCCGATTTTGGTGACGCCATCGACCAAATCGGCGATTTCATCGCCGAAGGCGGCGCGCAGTTGCTCAAGGGTGAAGTTGGTGTCCTCGACCACATCGTGCACCAGTCCCGCCGCGATGGTCGCGGAATCCATGTGCTGTTCGGCGAGATATCATCCAGTTCTATAATAACACTTTCCACCCGCTCCTGCAAGGCAGCGTAGGTCGCGGAAAAACCCACAATTTTATTCAGGTTGATTCTAACCTCCTTTAATCCTGCGAGGGTCCCTATTTCTTCCTGTTCAATTTGGGTTACCGCATTTCCTAAATACTCTGTGAGGATTTCAACATTATTCAGTTCCTCAAAACGCGCTTCCAGGTCTTCCAGCATTCCGGATTTTAAACGGGCATCCTCAAGTTCCTTAAGCAGGAACAAATTATAATCGTGTTCCTTGATAGCTTTTGCCTGGGTTTCTTTTAACTGAACCAGCTTTTGTTGTAATTTTTTATAAGATCTTAGTTGCAACAGATATTTCTGGAGCAAATCTGCATTTCCGGATAGCGTATCCAGCACTTCAAACTGATATTGATTTTCACCCAGGCTTAGCGTTTGATGCTGCCCGTGTATATCTATGAGAAGATCTCCAAGTTTTACAAGAACCGGAAGTGTAACAGGAGTATCGTTGATAAAAGCGCGGGACTTTCCGGAGGAAAGTATTTCCCTGCGAATAATAGATTGTGGTTCGTAATCCAGGTCTTCGGCTTCAAAAAAATCTTTCAGCCTGTAATTGGAAATATCAAAATTGCCTTCGATAATGCATTTATCCCTGGAAGAGCGAATTGCGCTATAATCGGCGCGTTTTCCCAACAGTAAACCCATTGCTCCCAGCATGATGGATTTTCCGGCACCGGTTTCACCGGTAATTATAGTAAATCCCTGACGGAGGTCTATCTTAATATCCTCAATGAGAGCGTAATTTTTAATGGATAAAGCGGTTAGCAAGGTATGTTGAATTTAAAGCTAAAGATACAAGAGAAATTCGTTCCAATCAAAACGGAAACACCTAGAATTGGATCTTACGCCAATTTTCTGCATACATCGGTGCAATACGGTTTAGTGTTTCTACTAAGTTTGAACTGGAAACCGAAGGGCCACCAACAAAGATTTGCTCTATTTCCTGGGCCTTTGCATCAAAAAACACCCGCATTAATAAAGAATTAGGGCGGGTATCGTTCAGGGAATTTAATTTTTCAAGGGAGTTTGCAATTGCTTTTTTACCGGCTGCGGGATCTTTATGCATTAAATCCAGCCCCTCCCTATGATAAGTATAAACAACGTCCCTGTAAGTTGTAAAGGCATTAGATAAAAGATCTGTATTCAACCTGTACCGCGAACGCGCACCATCGTTTCCTCTCCAGCCGGCCATATTCCCCTGCTGCGCGGTTGAAACTATCCTATTGGCTTCCTGGTAATATTGGGTGCCTCCTTCGGGAGAAAAAGTATCGGCATCCAAGCCTAAAATTGTATAAACGTAAAAGGAGATTACCGAAACCAGGTTTGAACTATAGGAATTCTGACTGTAATTTAAAGGTTCAAATTCCCTGTAATTAAAAGTGAATTGCTCATCGTTGAAATTAAATACCGGGCTTATCATGGAAGAACCAAAAACCGGTCTCGAGGCTTGTATCTGGATGGTTCCGCTAAATGTTTCATTTTCAAAACTGGTGATATTGATGAAAACGCTGCAGTTAATTCGTTCCTGATTTTGAAATTCCTGATTTGTCCAGCTGGTTTGATTGATCAATTCTGAAATCGAGCGCTCCAGGGTTTTAAAAACCTGCAGGTTGGTTTGTCCGGTTTGCTCTGCATTTACCATGACCTCACAATTAAGTTCCTGAGCGTTCAGGGATGCTATTCCAAGAAAAAATGCAACTAAGACAATGACCTTATTCATTTGGCAAATTGATTATTTCGTTTAAAATATCCCGCGCTACTTCAGTTTTGGATTTCAATTCAAAATTCTTTACCGCGGTTTTGGTGATAATGCTAATTTTATTGGTGTCCTTTTTAAATCCAGCTCCTTCGTCATTTAAGGAATTGAGCACTATAAAATCCAGGTTTTTGCGTTTCAGTTTCCCTTTAGCATTCTCAAGTTCATCTGTGGTCTCTAAAGCAAAACCTATCAATTTCTGATGTTTTTTAAGTTTCCCCAGTGATGCAAGTATATCTTTTGTAGGTTCCAATTCTATTGACAGCGAAGAATCCGTCTTTTTCATTTTCTGGGCAGCTACAACTTTTGGCTTGTAATCTGAAACTGCTGCTGCAGCAATTACTATATCCACATCATTGTAAAATCTATGTACCGCATCATACATCTCCCCTGCACTTGTAACCCGTATCAATCCTATTTCAGGTAAATCTACACTCAAATGGGTTGGCCCGGAAATAAGGATAACCCGGGCACCTAATTTTGCAGATTCTAAAGCGAGTTCAAAGCCCATTTTTCCACTGGAATGGTTGCCTATAAAACGCACAGGGTCTATGGCTTCGTATGTTGGACCGGCGGTGATGAGAATTTTTTTATTCCGAAGCGGCATTTTTTTCAATAGATGGGCTTCAATAAATGTTAAGATATTTTCCGGTTCGGCCATTCTTCCTTCTCCTACAAGTCCGCTGGCGAGTTCCCCTGATTCTGCCGGAATCATAATATTTCCGAAGGATTGAAGCGTTTCAAAACTTTTTTTAGTAGCCGGATGCTTATACATGTCCAAATCCATCGCAGGTGCAAAATATACCGGGCATTTTGCTGAAAGATAGGTTGCAAGAAGAAAATTATCGCTTGCCCCGGATGCCATTTTAGAAAGCGTATTGGCCGTAGCGGGGGCTATAAGCATAAAATCGGCCCAAAGGCCGAGTTCTACGTGATTGTTCCACATGGCATTTTCATCCTCATCTTTTGTGAAGGAAGAAATCACCTCATTTTTGGAAAGCGTGGAAAGCGTAAGTGGGGTTACAAAATCCTTTGCCGCCGGAGTAAGGACAACTTTCACCTGGGCTCCGGCTTTAACAAATAATCGAACAAGAGAGGCCGTTTTATATGCGGCAATACCGGCGGTAATGCCTAATAGTATTCTCTTGCCGTTTAGCACGCTCATTATATTATATCTCTTCCTGAGTATCCTGCGTGTTACGGTAGTAAATTTTATCCTCTAACCATTCCTGTACTGCAAGGGAATGAGGTTTAGGCAATTTTTCGTAGTATTTAGATACTTCGATTTGCTCCTTGTTCTCAAAAATCTCATCCAGGCTATCGTTGTAAGTAGCAAATTCATCTAACTTTTCCAAAAGCTCTTTTTTGATTTCAGAATTTATTTGAGTCGCTCTTTTAGCAATTACCGCAATTGCCTCATAAATGTTATTTGTAGGAGCATCTACCAAATTCTTATCGATCGTGGTAGTGTTGATTGGTGCATTGATTCTTTTTAAATCCATCGTTGAGTTATGATTAAAAATTTTGTAATCTTGATTCTATAATTCTGTTCAAATCCTGAACCTGCTCGTAATAAGGGCTTCCCTCTTTATAATACTTTTCGTAACTTTCATAATGAGTTTTCGCATCTGTCAAACGTTCTTTTAACAAAAATTCATAGCTATTAACAGCCAATTCGTATGCCGAAGCAAATCTGTAATAAAATGCTTCCTCCCTAAAAGGTGAGCCGGGATATTCACTTAAAAAATTTGTAAAAGCAACAATAGCAGCTTTGTAATTCTGCCCTGGAAGACCTGCTTCTCCTTTATTATAATATTCCCACGCGATCTGGTACGCTTTCTTCTCAAGTTTTACCCTTAGCTCTGTAGCCAGCTTATTGGCTTCCTCCAGGTTTTCTCCATCGGGATAACCATCTATATATTTTTGAAGCTCTGTGATAGCTTTTCTGGTTTCTGTTTGATCCAGATCATATCTTGGAGACAGGAAATAATAACTCTTTGCGCTTTTAAAAGCGGCTTCTTCTATTTTATCACTATTGGGATATGCCTGCGTAAATCGCTCAAATTGATATCCCGCCAGGTAATCATCGCCCAATTCATAATAAGTATCGGCAAAAAGGAAAGTCACCTTTTCTCCCTGTGGTTTTCCCCTGTATTGAGGAACTATTTGTTCAAATAACCTTAAGGCCTTCCGAAATTTGGACTTACTGTTTTCCTCTTTAGCTTCATTGTATAGCTCTTCAGCCGTTGAATATTTCAGGCCAACATCCTCACTTTTTAGCACTTTTTGATATTCCCCGCAGGATACCAGCACTAAAAGCACACCTAAAAATAATAAACCTTTTTTCATTCTTTGTAAAAACATCCTGCAAAAGTAATCTTTTAAGTTAGATAATAAAAACTTTCGTTCATCGCAATCTCTGTAACAATTCCTGGAGAAAATCATTTACCCCAAAGTACGCTAAAGAGCTATTTTTTAAGAATTCTCCAGAATTTCAATAAAATATACCGGGATTAAAAAGCTTCAACGAAGCTGTTCAGTTCCTTTTTTAATTTTTCTGAAGCTTTCATCAATGGCAAACGCACTGCGTCTTCACACAAATTTTTGGAATGCAGCAGCGACTTAATCCCGGCCGGATTTCCTTCAGAAAAAATCATATCTATGGAGGGGGCGATTTTATAATGCAGTTTATATGCTTCCTTCACCCTTGCATCCAGGCCTTTTTTCACCATTTCAGAAAATTCTGCAGGGAATCCCTGACCTATTACTGAGATTACTCCGTGGCCTCCAGCAAGTATCATAGGCAAAGTGATCATATCATCCCCGGAAATCACCAGGAATCCTTCAGGAACCAAGGAAATTAGTTTCATGGCCTGCACCATATCTCCTGCGGCTTCCTTTACACCTATGATATTGGGAAAATCTTCGGCAAGTCTTTTTATCGTTATTGGTAAGACATTGGAAGCAGTCCTTCCGGGAACATTATATACTATAATCGGTTTTGGAGATGCTTCTGAAAGGGCTTTGTAATGCTGATAAATCCCTTCCTGGGTTGGTTTATTATAATACGGGGAAACAGATAAAACCGCTTCAAAAGCAGAAAGATCTTCAGACAATAACTCCTCTACAAGAGCAGCTGTATTATTTCCGCCAATTCCCAATACAAGCGGAAGTTGAGCATTGTTGGCCTTAATAACTGTAGCTATAACCAGTTTTTTTTCGGCCTTTGTAAGCGTGGCAACCTCCCCGGTGGTGCCTAAAACCACCAAATAATTTATTCCATTTGCAATTTGATTTTTTACCAGTTTGGCCAGGCTTTCCAAATCAAGAGTGAGATCATTTTTAAACGGAGTGATGAGTGCTACCCCGGTGCCAATCAATTTATTCATTATTCAATTTTTTTTAAAATGTTTTATATATTTCATCAATTCTTCTACAAACAGTTCATGGTCATTATCCGCCTGAAGAATAATATCGTACAAAGCTTCATTTTTACGATATCGCCCTACCTTGATTCCCGCCTTACAAAACGCGGTAATAAGATGCACTGCTGTATTATTTTCTTCGGCAAAAGTAATAAGTAAATCAACAGGTTCGGAGGTAAATTTCTCCAAAGGTTCATCTTTTATCGAAGCTTTCATATCGATATCTTTTAACGAATAACGTTGTCCGGAATAATCCGGCACCTTTTGATGAGTTTCAGCATATAAAAGCGTTTTAAAATTTTTAGATTTTATATTAAATTGATTTTTTAATTGTTCTAAAACTTCAAAAGCCTTTATGTTTTTAAGATCGGCAATAATTCCGATGGATCTAACAGGGACTTTGAAATTTTCCCGTTCTCTTTCTTCTACAAGCTTTGAAATTTTTCTTTTCGCAGCCGATAGTTTGATACCATTTCTAATCATATAAATTGTGTAATCCGCCGTAAAATTAAGGATTCTTTAAGTAAACGTAAAATAGAATTGAAAAAGTGTTCTATACCATGGTTATAAGACGCAACTTTTTTTCTTTGGTGATAAAAAACAAGACTGCAAATAAGGCTACTGCTAGTCTTAAAATAGCTTCAGTAATTTCCACGCTTGGATCCTGCAGATAAAAAACCCCCATATCACGGAGGACTTCAGCAAAAATTAGGGCCAGGATTAGGGAAACAAAATAAACAGCTTTTTTGGAATAAGAATTCAAATAATAAATGAATCCAAAAATCCCAAGGATAAGTAAATTGATATAATAAACAATGTAAATCACGTATTCCAAACCGCTGGAAAGATGAACCCTCAAATCGAAAACATGAATGCCTAGCAAATATGCATTTATTCCAACTATCAAAGTGAAATAAACCAACATGAAATTACTCGCATTTTTCCTTTCTATGTATTTCACCGACTCCATAATAAGCGCGAGGTAAGCGACTGTTAAAAGGATTAAAGATGCCTGATTAAAATACCAGGTTGTTTCAAAGATTCTTGCCAGAAAAGCCAGACCGGAAAAGCCAAGGAATACAATTAAATAAGTATTGAACTTTTTATATTTCTTACGAAACATCCATACTGCAGTTAATAAAAAAACGATGTAAATGATATTGACAACCCAATACCAGGTGGAGAATACAGCGATGATATCCAAAATCATCAGGCATATAAAAGCTGTTATAAATCTAAACTTCAGTTTCATACGGGTTTTTTAAGGCCGATAAATATATTGTATTACGCGACAACGTTATCCTGAAAAATGTTAAAATTTTTAACATTTTTCAGAGCAACTTTTGAAAAGGCTTGGTTAAAATCTTTATATTTGCCATGCTAACAAACCCATAATGAAATTTAAAATTCTTATCGTTTTTTTACTTGCATTGAGCATAATCTCATGCAAGACCGGAACCCTGGAACCCGCAGAAATTGAGGGAAAACGAATTACTATAGACGAAAGCATCACCCCCGACACCAGCATTGAAAACTTTATAAAACCATATTCCGAACATATCAATAAAACCCTGGACAGCGTTCTGGCATATAATCCAACTGATTTAAATAAGAGCGACGGGGAATTGAATACAGCATTGGGAAACCTGATGGCCGACATCATCATGGTACAGGTAAACCCCGTTTTTAAAAGCAGAACAGGTAAAGAAATCAACCTAGTATTATTGAACTACGGCGGGATAAGAGCTGCTGTAGGAAAAGGGCCTGTAAATGCCAGAACCGCATATAGCCTTATGCCATTTGAGAACGAGGTAGTGATCGTAGAGCTTACCGGAAATAAAATAAATGAAATGCTTTCCTATCTTGAAAGCAATAGAACTGCTCACCCTTTAAGCGGAATACAGATTAAGGTAGATAAAAATTATAAAATCATTGAAGCCACCATCAACCAGGAAAAGATCGATCCTAAAAAAACCTATTTTGTGGCCACCTCCGACTATCTTCAGCAGGGTGGAGATAATATGATCTTTTTCAAAAATCCGGTAAATTTATATAATACAGATTATAAGATCCGGAATACCATAATAGATTATTTCCAAAAAGTAGACACCCTAAAAACCCAAAGGGATAACCGGTATATCAAATTACAATAAAGAGCTATGCAAAGAAGGAATTTTATTCAGCAAACCGCAGCTACAGGAGCATTTATAGGCCTTGGAGGCTTATCGCTTTCGTTTTCTGAAAATTATAAAAAACACATCACTATCCTGCATACCAATGATGTACACAGCCACATTGAACCCTTAAGCCCAAATGACCCCCGAAATCCAAATATGGGTGGTGTAGCAAGGCGGGCTACCTTAATTCAAAAGATAAGGAACGAAAATCCAAATACGCTTTTGCTGGATGCCGGGGATATTTTTCAGGGAACTCCTTTCTTCAATTTTTATGGGGGAGAACTGGAATTCAAGTTGATGAGCAAATTGAAGTACGATGCCTCCACCCTTGGAAATCACGATTTCGATAATGGAATAGACGGCCTGTATTCCCAGCTTCCCCATGCCGATTTCGATTTTATTTCCTCCAATTATGATTTGAGCAATACCGTTATGAACGAGCATGTATTGCCCCACAAAATCTTTAAAAAAGACGGGGTAAAGATTGGGATTTTTGGACTTGGAGTGGAATTAAAGGGTTTGGTGAATGCACACCTTTATAAAGAAACTAAATATCTGGATCCGGTAGAGATTGCAACAGATATGAGCAGGATCTTAAAAGAAGATAAAAAATGTGATATTGTAATTTGTCTTTCCCATCTTGGACACAGCTATAAATCAAATAAGATCTCGGATGTTAAACTGGCTGCAGCCACAGAAAACATAGACCTAATTATTGGTGGACATACTCACACATTTTTGGAAAAACCCGAAGTTCATACCAATAAAGCCGGTAAAAAAGTACTTATAAATCAGGTAGGTTGTTATGGCCTCTATTTGGGTCGAATTGATTTTTATCTGGATAAGGAAAATAATATTTCAGGGAATGGTAGAAGTATTTCTGTGTAAAGCTTCCGCTGCCGCCATTAGAAGTAAAAAAGTTAAAAGTTGGAAAGTTCAAAAGTTAACCGCTAAACGGCAAGACTTTTTTGGTAAAAAAATTTAACTACAGAAAGCTCAAGAAAAATCCGCGCAAAGAAAAGAGAACTGAAAACGCGCTGAGAAAGAGAATTTCTCTGTGGTCTTTGTGTAAACCTTTGCGACCTTTGTGGTTAAAAAAGGCAACTTTCTACAATTTCCTAATACGGGACCAACAAAACCGGCTTTCCTTTGTCCAAGTCCAACGCCAAGAACCTCAATTATGCTCCTAGCATTTCAAGAAATTCCTCCTCACTAAGAATTTTTGTTCCCAGTTTTTCTGCTTTGGCGAGTTTACTGGGCCCCATGTTTTCCCCTGCTACCAGGTAACTGGTCTTAGAAGAAATGGACGAGGAAACCTTCCCTCCGTTGTCTTCGATCATCTTTTTTAACTGATCTCTGGAAACCTTTTCAAAAACCCCTGATATCACAAAGCTTTCCCCTTGTAATTTGTCTGTTTGATTCGCGAGTTTTTCTGCAGAAATTTCCATCTTCACACCATATTCCTTTAAACGGACTATGATCTCCTGGTTTTCTTCCGAAGCAAAAAAGTGGGTAACACTTTGAGCGATGCGCTCCCCTATTTCATCCACATTTATCAAATCCTCTTCCGAAGCTTTTGAAAGTGCATCGATGTTTTTATAATGCCTGGCCAGCTTTTTGGCCACGGTCTCTCCTACATACCGAATCCCCAATCCGAATAGAACTCTGGGAAAAGGAATTTCCTTCGATTTCTCTATTCCCCGAATAAGATTTTCAGCCGATTTTTCTGCCATGCGTTCCAAAGGAAGGATATCTTCCTTTTTCAGGGTATACAGATCGGCATAATTATGAATGAGACCAGCATTTACGAGCAAGGCCACGGTTTCTCCCCCCAAGCCTTCAATATCCAATGCTTTGCGTGAAATATAATGCTGGATACGACCAATGATTTGAGGTGGACAGCCATTGTAATTGGAGCAATAATGCTGTGCCTCTCCTTCATTCCTAACCAACTCTGTCCCGCATTCCGGGCAATGAGTGATGTATTGTGTTTCTTCGGATTCCGGGTCGCGTTTGTTGAAATCCACTCCTATTATCTTGGGAATAATCTCTCCTCCTTTTTCCACAAAAACCGTATCCCCTTCGCGGATATCCAGTTTTGCAATTTGATCGGCATTGTGCAGAGAAGCCCTTTTCACAACAGTTCCTGCCAATTGAACGGGTTTAAGGTTAGCAACCGGGGTAATTGCCCCGGTGCGACCAACCTGATAGGTTATTTTATTTAATTTTGTGGAAACCTGCTCCGCCTTGAATTTGTAAGCCATTGCCCAACGGGGAGATTTAGCTGTAAACCCTAATTCCTCCTGATGCCTGAAATTGTTGATCTTTACAACTACTCCATCTATTTCATAGGGAAGATCGTGCCGGTGCTGCTCCCAATAATTCACGAAATCAAGCACTTCATCCACACTGTTTACCAATGCTGCTTCTTTTGGGACTTTAAAACCCCATTCACGGGCTTTCTCAAGGCTTTCCCAATGAGAATTCAACTGAAGATTATCCCCTGTAATGCCAAAAAGCAAACAGTCCAGAGGCCTTTTTGCTACTTCAGCACTATCCTGTAATTTCAAACTTCCCGAAGCTGTATTACGGGGGTTGGCATAAGGCTCTTCACCCAGTTCCACACGTTCTGCATTCAATTTTGCAAATCCTGCATAGGGTAAAACGATCTCGCCCCTTATATCGAATCGTTTAGGAACAGCTCCTTTTAATATAAGCGGAACAGATCGTATGGTTTTAACATTATGGGATACATCATCTCCCTGAACGCCATCTCCACGGGTCACGGCCTTCAAAAATCTTCCGTTTTCATAGGTTAAACTAATGGAGGCACCATCATATTTCAATTCACAAGCAAATTCCACTGGTTCGTCCACCAGTTTCATCACACGCTTTTCCCAGTCTTCCAACTCTTCCTTTGAATAAGAATTGGACAGGGAATACATGGGGTGATCGTGAACTACCGTTTTAAAACTTTTGGTAACCTCCCCCCCTACGCGCTGCGTAGGGGAATTAGGATCAAAGAATTCAGGATTTTTCATCTCAAGCTCCTGCAATTCCTTGAGCTTCATATCAAACTCGTAATCACTAATTACGGGTTTATCAAGCACATAATAATTATAGTTATGTTCGCTAAGTTCTTTGCGGAGTTGATCTATTCTGTCTTCTATATCCATTCAGAAGGGAGGCTTGAAAAAGCGGTATTTAATGCTTATTTATATTTAAAATCATTATTGTCCGTTAAAGAGCCAAGATCGTTCCGCCTTCGGCATAACTGCAAGAACCAGGAAAAAGACTTGATTTTAATTCACTAATAAACATCTGGTTATGATTTCTGTTTTTTTCAAAACACTTTAATTATTGATATAATTAAAGTGTTTTAAAAACTAAGGTTTGGTTATTAAAAATTCCATTGGAATGCCCAATGAATGAGTGGTTTCAGCTTTCACAAAAATGTTTATCGGACAACGATGATTTAAAATCTATTTGATTTTTACCAATTCCACATCAAAAATCAATGTTGCATTTGGAGGAATTACCCCACCGGCACCACGTTCTCCGTACGCTAAATGGGAAGGTATTACGAATCTTGCCTGTCCTCCTTCGTGCAATAGTTGAATTCCTTCATCCCAACCTGCGATCACATGGCCTTCTCCCAATGGAAAATCTATTGGCTCATTTCTTTTATAGGAAGAATCAAACACAGTACCATCTGGCAACATTCCTTTGTAATGTACCGAAACGGTTTTTCCTTTTTCTGCCTTGGCACCTGTTCCTTTTTCCTCGATCTTGTAACGAAGCCCGCTGGAAGTTTTTCCCGGCGCTTACTACGTGGTGGTACGGTCACAGGACTATGCCAACTGCTATACCGGAACGGAGAGCTGCGATCGCGACCCGGCCCGCGGCGAGTACCGGCTGATGGTGAAGAAGCTCGACGGCTCCCCGGTGGCCATCCCGACGGAACGGGACACGCCGGCGGAATACCGCCTCGAAGCGAACTACCCGAACCCGTTCAATCCGTCGACGGTCATCACGTACGCG